>CAXICE010000027.1:0-13722 GCA_964022045.1 uncultured Polaribacter sp.
GATCAATCAAACCAGAAATAGGCGAGTGGCCAATTGAAGTTGCAATTCCTTCTTTACCTTTATAGTCTAGGGCCATTACGCCAACATTATTCAACGGAATTTGTAAAGGACCAACACATTGTTGTTTGGCAACTTTTCCGCCAACACAACGGTCCACTTTATTTGTCAACCAATCTTTACAAGCCACAGCTTCTAACTGTAAAACTTGCTCTAAATAGTTTCTGAAATTTTCTTTAGAATATGATAATTCCTGGTAATTTCTATCAATTGTTTTATCGGTCATGATGGTTTTTGGAGAACTTCCAAACATATCATGTAAATCTAAATCCATAGGTTTTTCTCCCGTAGTTTTAGATTGAAATGTAAATTTATGATCGTTGGTAACATCACCAACAGTATAGATTGGCGAACGCTCACGCTCGGCAATTCTTTTTAACGTATCAATATTTTCTTGACCAATAACCAATCCCATTCTTTCTTGAGATTCGTTACCAATAATTTCTTTTGCTGATAATGTTGGATCTCCAACAGGTAATTTATCTAAGTCGATATTTCCACCAGTTTCTTCTACCAATTCTGATAAACAATTTAAATGTCCACCAGCACCGTGATCATGAATAGAAACGATTGGATTGATATCAGCTTCTACCATTCCACGAATAGCATTTGAAGCTCTTTTTTGCATTTCTGGATTAGAACGCTGAATGGCGTTTAACTCAATTCCTGATGCAAATTCTCCAGTGTCAGCAGAAGAAACTGCTGCGCCACCCATTCCAATTCTGTAATTATCTCCACCAAGAATTACAATTTTATCACCTTCTTCTGGTGTGTCTTTTAACGCTTGATCTGCTTTTCCATAACCAATTCCACCAGCTTGCATAATTACTTTATCAAAACCAAGTTTACGTGCATCTTCTTCGTGTTCAAAAGTTAAGACAGAACCTGTAATTAATGGTTGTCCAAATTTATTTCCAAAATCTGATGCTCCGTTTGATGCTTTGATTAAAATATCCATCGGAGTTTGATACAGCCAATTACGTTCTTTAACGGCTTGTTCCCAAGGACGATTTTCTTCTAAACGAGAGTAAGAAGTCATGTAAACGGCTGTTCCTGCTAAAGGTAAAGAACCTTTTCCGCCAGCTAATCTATCTCTAATTTCTCCACCAGAACCAGTTGCTGCTCCGTTAAAAGGCTCAACTGTTGTAGGGAAATTGTGTGTTTCTGCTTTTAAAGAAATCACAGATTCATATTCTTTTATTTCGTAATAGTCTGGCTTATCTGCACTTTTTGGCGCAAATTGTTCCACTTTTGGACCTTTTACAAAAGCTACATTATCTTTATATGCAGAAACAATATCGTTTGGATTTGTTTCTGATGTTTTACGAATCATTTTAAATAATGATACTGGTTTTTCATCACCATCAATTACAAATGTTCCGTTAAATATTTTATGACGACAGTGTTCTGAGTTTACTTGACTAAACCCAAATACTTCAGAATCGGTTAATTTTCTGCCGATTTTTGTTGCTAAGTTTTCTAAATAAACAACTTCTTCATCATTTAAAGCCAAACCTTCTTGTTGATTGTATGCAGCAATATCATCAATTTCTAACACTTTTTCTGGCGTAACTTCTACCGTAAAAATTGCTTGATGCAAACTTTCAAATTTTTGAGAAATCATTGGATCAAAGTCAGAAAAATCAGCAGTAGAAGCCGTAAATTCTTCAATTCTGATAATTCCTTCAATCCCCATGTTTTGCGTGATTTCAACGGCGTTTGTACTCCAAGGTGTAATCATTGCGGCACGAGGACCAATAAAAAAAGCGTCTAAAGACGCCGCGTTTATTTTAGGTTGATTGCCAAAAAGCCAGTTTAATTTTGTACTATTTTCAGCCGATAATTCTTTTGCTGTTTGAACGGCAAATACTTTGCTGTCTTGGTTTCCAAAGAAATGAATCATTTAGTATGTGTTTGTGTTGTTTAGTAAAATGCAAATTTAAGATAATTCCTTGAATTAGTCCTTTAAAAGTTTTGTCGATTTTAAGAGTTATCCACGATGTTTTAAACAAAAAAAAGCGGCTAATTAGCCGCTTTTTCAATTTAGTTTTTTATCAGTTTTTTAATACTGGTTCCTTTATCGGAAATTAATTTTACAATATAAATTCCGTTTGAAATATTTTTTATATCCACTGAAGAACTAGGTTTTTTTATAGATAAAACTTCTTGTCCGTTAATGTTAAAAACCTTTAACTCATTAATTTTGGTTGATGAAGGATTCACAATATTTATTGTAGATCCATTTAAAGGGTTTGGATATAATCTAAATAATGTGTTGTCTATTTTTTCTATACTTAACGTTGCTGTGTGACTTCCAATTCCATCAAAAGTGTTTTTAGGTAGAACATCCCATTCATTCGCGTCATAAGCTGTTTTTGGTGATGTAATTGTGCCTTTTCTACGTAAAGTCACATCTTTAATATGATTATTGCCATTATTTTCTTCTCCAACAATGTCAATTAATACACCATTTTTAAATAAACCGACAGGGTCATTTCCATTAAAGTTTGCAGGAGAACCAAATAAATGAACAGAACCACTTTGATTATTTGGAACTATTAAATCAGCATTACTAGTTAAATTCGCATCAGCGCTTCCAGCATGAATTATTACAAAAACTTCGTTTGGTAGAATCGTTGTTTTAGAAGGATTTACTAAAAGTGCTGTTTTTGTCAACGATGTTTCATCAACCCAAGAACCACCATTAGACTGTTTTTTGATAGAATATGCAGATAAATCAATTGTAGCACTTGTTAAATTCACAATTTCGATAGCTTTGTTATTTCCGCCGTCTGGTTCAACATATTCAGAAATAAACAATTCAGTAACTCCGTTAGAAGCACCATCAGTAGTTGTAACATTTACACCTGTACTTTGTGCCGATTTATTATCTGCAGCATCTTTTGCTAAAACGGTTATCGAATAAGACGTTGATTTGGTCAATCCTGTAACTGTATAATTTAGATTTGCAGTTGTTGCCTTAAAAGTTGCATCAACAAAAATATCGTAACCTGTTACCGCAGTATTGTCTGTAGCTTTTGTCCAAGAGATTTTAAATGTTGTTCCCGAAATATTACTCGCAACAATATTTGTTGGTACTGTTGGCGCTTGCGTATCTTGTAAAGTAGAAGCATTTACTACAGTACTTTT
Source organism: uncultured Polaribacter sp. (assembly GCA_964022045.1). Lineage (GTDB taxonomy): Bacteria > Bacteroidota > Bacteroidia > Flavobacteriales > Flavobacteriaceae > Polaribacter. The sequence continues at coordinate 3,208 of CAXICE010000027.1, forward strand.
TGCTGATTTATTATTAATAATATCTTTTGCTTCAATTGTTAAAGCATAAGAAGTATTTGGTGATAAATTAGAAATTGTAACTGTTGTGTTTGCTGTTTGTGAAGTTAAAACATCATTAACATAAACATTGTATCCTGTAACACCAACATTATCTGTAGAAGCTGTCCAAGCAATATCCATTGAAGTGGTAGTTTGGTTACTAGCTACAACATTTGTTGGAGTAGTAGGTGCTTCTGTATCTGAACTTGTATAGATTCCCCAAAGATCTTGAGCTGAGTCTCCACCCCAAATTCTAGTTGCTAAATAAGGATTATCAATAAACGGATTTCTATTTCCTTGTGCAGTAGAAATTGAAGTATTACCATGATAAGTATTTCTTGCTTTTTCTATATCAGAAACAGGATCTTCTACATTCCATTTTAAGAATAAATCAATCATTTCGTCTGGTGTAAATTGTTTATCTCCAATACCTACATTACTAGGTAAACATCTATCACCATAACGTAGATACATATACATTACAATTCTAGCAACATCACCTTTCCATTCATCACCAGGAAACCATGCTTGTCTTCCATCTCCATTTGAAACAGAAGAGTTTCCTGAAGCTGTTCCTGAACCTACTCCAAATTTTCTGTTACTTCTTGTTCCATTTCTATCAGAATCAGCTGGTCTTAAATTGTGAGCATCTGTTGAAATACCAGGAATACTAGTATCTGGCATTCCAGGAGTCGCTAAAGATCTAGCATACACATGTTCTCTATTCCAAAGAATAGAACTTGAAGAGCTTCCTGCCTGAAAAGTATTATTTCTAGATTTATCGTTTGTGCCATCTCCATCAGTAGCATTTTCCCAACCGTAAATAAGCAATACATTATTAGCATTGTTTGGATCTTTGTCGGTTACTTTACTTGCTGTCCAAACATCTGGAGTATAATCTAAAATATTAGTATGTGTAGTTGTAATTTTTGTAGCAAGTGCGTTTTTTAATTGTATTCCTGTTAATGTATGATCAACATCATTATAATATGCCTGTTTTTGTGCAATTAAACAAGTTGCAGTTAAAAGAAAAACAAAGAATAGTAGTTTTTTAATCATGTTATATTTTTTTTAATGTTTAAGTTGTTTCTTTTTTTTCAAGCAAAGCCATATAGAATCCGTCGTAACCAGATTCTGAAGCTAATATTTTTTCATCTTTTACAAAAGTAAAGTCTTTTCCTGAATCAGATGTTAAGAATTTATCAACTTGTTCTTGATTTTCTGAAGGTAATACTGAACATGTTGCGTATACTAACTTTCCGCCAGGTTTTACCATTTTAGAATAGCTTTGTAAAACTTCTTGTTGTGTTTTTTTGATATTGTCTATAAATTCTGGTTGTAATTTCCATTTTGAATCTGGATTTCTTCTTAAAACTCCCAAACCTGAACAAGGAGCATCAATTAAAACTCTGTCTGCTTTATTGTGTAATTTCTTAATTACTTTGGTAGAATTTATTTCTTTTAAATCAATATTATGCGCTTTATTTCTTTTTGCTCTCACTTTTAATTTACGCAATTTACTTTCGTAAATATCCATAGCAATAATTTGCCCTTTGTTTTTCATTAAGGCCGATAAATGCAATGTTTTTCCTCCAGCACCAGCACAAGTATCAACAACTTTCATTCCTGGTTTTACATCTAAATATGCAGCAACTAATTGTGATGATGCATCTTGAACTTCAAAATATCCTTTTTTAAAAGCTTCAGTTCTAAAAACATTGGCTCTTTCTGTTAATTTTATTGCATCTGGATGATTCGGTAATTTTTCTGCAAAAATACTTTCATTTTCTAAAGATTTAATCAAATCTTCTCTTGTAGTATTTAATGTGTTAGTTCTTAAAACAACATCTGCTTGTTTGTTAAGCGCAGCCATTTCTTTAGTCCAAACAGTTTCTCCTAATTCAGCAACACATAACTCATCCATCCAATCAGGAATAGATTCTCTAAATTTTCTGATTTTAGAAAGTTCATCAAATCTTCCTTTAATTCTCCTTGTTGGTGTTGGTTCAATTTGATTCCAGTCGGGTAGTGCAATTCCTTTTAACACACACCAAACGGTAAATAACCTCCATAAGTTTGGTCTATCAAAAGGTTCTTTAACATCAGCAATTTCTGCGTATAAACGTTTCCATCTTACAATTTCATAAATGGTTTCAGCAACGAATTTACGATCTCTGCTTCCCCAACGTTTGTCTCTTTTTAATGCTTTTTCTACTGCTTTTCCAGCATATTCTCCTTCATTAAAAACATCGCGTAAACTATCTATTACTGCGTATGTTAAATTTCTGTGTAGTCTCATTTATAGAATATTAATCACTAAAAAGTTCTTGTTTCTTAGGATTTGCAAATGTAAGAATAAAGATGAGATTAATTTTTCTTTTTGGTGAAATCTGTAAAAATTACTTTTCTACGTTTTTCAATTATATAAAATGAAACGTAAACACCATCTTGTGTGTTTTTTAATTTTAAAGGAATGTTGTTTCTTGTTATTTTTAAGCGATTATTTAAAATGGCTTCATCCATTGTAATTATATAATCTCCAAAAGGCAGGTAAAACTCAAAACGACCGCTATTATTTGTTAATGAACTATAAACTTTTTCACCTTTTGTAGCGCTTATTTTTATTCTTGATAAATCCATAGGAGATTCATCTGATACCGCAATTTTTTGCCTGTCTAAAACAACATCACCATACACTTTAACACCTCTAACAAAAGGAACATATACAATACCATCGTTCTGTATTGCAATTTTATTGTTTATGTTTGGAAACCATCCATTTAACTTTTCTAAAGAGAAGGCATCAAAATCGTATTCATTTTTTAGTAAGTTTAACATTGTTGCTTTACCATCTATATCAGTTAAAACTTCTTTCTTGTTTATTTTGATGACAACATTTTGCAAGAGAGTTTCATCATTGTCTCTAATATTGTTTCCGTTTACATCTAAAAATGCAACAAAATTTGCCGTTGCTGCTTTTCTTTTTACAAATGGAATTGGCACTCCAAAATCTTTTTTAAGATTAAAGTTTAAATTAAAATTACTATTAGAAACTTGATTTGCAACATTAAATTGATCTCCGGCTTGATTGTCTATATTATCATAAACAGAGCTAAAATCTCTTGTAGAAAAGGTGTAGTTTGTACTCATTCCAAAGCGCCATCCTGAGTTATTAAAGAAATATATTGTTGGATATACCCCTAATGTTTGATTGCTAAATACATTATTATAACTGTAAATTACATTAGATTCTATGACTAATTTTCTGTTTGGAAATAAGTATTGATTTTGTGCTGAAATTCTAATTGATTGTGGAGTAATAAAATCATTTAATGCTTGTTGTGATGTTAGCGATGAAAACGCTCCCATATTGTACTTTGCATTAAAATTCCATGTTCTATATCTAGTTAAAGAAGATAATTCGAAATTAAAATAATCTTTGTCATCAACATTATTTATCTCTGGCTTAGTATAACCTGCTTTTATGTAAATTGAATTTATAAATTGTTTTTCGAAATTATAATTAGAATATCTAAAAGATAAACCTCTGTTATGAATAATGCTATTTGGAAAGTTTCTGTATTCATAATATAACCCAGCTTGGTAATTACCTGTGTCGTCACTTGTACTAAAAGCTAAGTTGTTGTAAAACGATTTTTGTGCATAATTTTCATTGCCAGTTATTGGGTTATAATTAGCAGACTGTTGGTAGTTGTTAGATAGAAATGCACTCCACTTTTCATTGAAGGTATAAGTTGTTCTCTGACTAAGATACAATCTATCAAAATTTCCAAAGCTAAAATTTCTATCGTTAAATCTTGTGTTGATGTTGTATTTAAGTCTTTTTTTGAAAAAACTAGAGCTATAACTTAGTCCAAATAAATATCCATTCGGACTAAAAAAAGCTGGTTCAATATCTTGTTGTTTATTGGTTAAAGAAGTTGTAATTGAAATATTGTGCTTTTTATTAACTCTTATTGATGGTTGTATAGAAATTACACTAATACTTCGATTGGAAATACTATTGATGTTTTTTCCTAATTGTGTTTTTACTCTAATATTATCTTTATAATTAAAATTGTGCCACAGTCCATAACTTATAGAGCTATTTTTAGCAATAAATCCGTTTGAGTTTACATAAAATGCACCAACTTCATGTGTGTCATTAAATCGATATGAACCTTTTACTCCATAACCAGAAGCTGAAACTCCTATTAAATTACCACTAACTTGCCCAATTTCTAATGTTTTTTTATCATCAAAATAACCAACATACCAAGGAGCATCACTTAAAATGTTTTTTGTGTAATACGAATTGCTATAACTTAAATCTGTAGAATAAATTAAATTTGCAGTTGGACTTAGCTGTTTAAATCCTCTTAAGTTTAATGCTAGAAATGAGCGATCATTTAATACATTTTGTGCACTCATTATTACTGTTAAAGGCAAATATGGATATCCATAAGGGTTTGCTTTAATTTCATTTGGTAGTTTAATAAAGTTTAATTTTGTTCTTTTTTGCATAGAGAATTTGTTTGACCTTGGTTCTCTGCTGTTTATAATTAAACTGTGTACTTTTTTATCTGCAGTTTTATTAGGATTGTAGCTGTTGTAAGAAATTCGTCTAAAATTTCTTTTATTCATATCTTTAAATGTGATTAAATAATCAAAATATTTTCTTTCTCTTGCCTCTAAGCTAAATGTTATATTAGGTTGATTTATAGGTTTTCCTAAAGTGTCTGAAAGGAATAAATCTTTCTTAGGGATAGAATAATTTACAAATAAATCTTGCTTATTGTTACCAGAATTGTGCACTTGAAATTTTAACCTTTTTTCGTTTTGACCATTTTTAAGGTAAATATTTTGAGAATCTGTTAACTCAATATCCCAAGCTACTTTCTTTTTGGTTTTTAAAGAAAAATAATTGTTAGCCAGTTGCCTTTCTTGTTCACCAACAAGAAAAGAGTTGATAATAATTTCTGTATTTCCATTAATTAATTTTGTTGGACTAATAATGATTGGAATTACCACAGTATCATTTTGTTTTGCAATAAATTTTTTATCAGGATCATCAATTCGTGTCCATCCACCAGGAATTAATAAGTCTGTATTAAAGGTGATGGGTTTTTTACCAATATTTACCACTTTTAAAACATTTGAAACGATCTGTCCAGGTTTTAAATCTATTTCTCCTCTTACAAATTTGGATAAAATATTTCCAGTTCTTACAAATGGCATTGTGTCTAAAAACTTTGGAGCATTAACTAAATCTGTATGATTAAAATTACTGTCATCAATAGAATCATTTTGAATTAAATTTCTATTAGAGTCATTAACTGTAACATTTGTAGAATCTTTTCCTTTAAAAAGCTCGTCAATTTTGTTCTTTGCAATACTATTAATAATAGAATCTTGTTTTCTCTTAATTTCTAAATCGGTAAATATTTTAGTTTGTGCAATTCTAATAGAATCTTGAACTCTTTGTGCTGCTAATTTTATATTAATTGCGTTACTAATAGAATCTTGCATTCTTTGTGCATCAACTCTTGCTTTTGCCATTCTTATTGAATCTCTTCTGAATGCTGCATTTTTTGCACTATTTACCTTATTTAGTGCGTCTTGTATTTTTTTACTCTCTAGTTTAATCTTAGCCAACCTAATAGAATCATTTTTAGATGCTATTTTTCGAAGTTTATCTGCATTTATTATTGAATCTAACCTTCTTTTATTAGCCTGTTGTATTTGAGCAATTCTAACAGAATCACTTTTAAACTGCGCTCTTCGAGTATTATTTGCTAAACGAATAGAGTCTTGTTTTACTTTTGCTAAAAACCTTGCGTTTGCAATTCTTATTGAATCATTTCGTCGTTGAAGAATTCTTAGATTTAATGCTGCTATTGCAGAATCTTGTTTTCTTTTAGCTGAGATTTTTAATTGTGCAACTCTAATTGAATCTTTCCTTAACTGCGACTTTCTAGCATTGTTTGCATATATTATAGAATCTTGCTTTCTTTTTGCCAGCATTTTAGCTTGCGCTATTTTAATGGCATCATTCTCAAGTTTAGATTTTTTAATTGCATTTGCCAGCACAGTAGAGTCTAGTACTCTTTTCGCTTTCTTTTTTGCGAGCTCAAAATCTAAAGCATCTTGCTCTCTTTTTTTAATTCCGTTAGCCAAAGCAATTTTAATTGAATCGTTTCTTTGCTCAGTAACTTTAAGTTTTTTTGCAACTATTGCTGAATCTTGAGAGTTTTTGACATTTCGTTTGATTCTGGCTATTTTAATAGAATCTAACTTTAGTTTTTGTCTTATTTTCTTTTCTGCAATTCTAGTTGAATCTCTTTTTCTTTTGGCAATTCTATCTGCAACTCTATCAATTTTTACTTGCTTCAGAGAATCATTTCTTCTAATAATCGCATTTAATTTAGCAAGTCTTTTTTCTTCGTTACTACTTCTTAATTGTTTTTTTGATTTTGCAGCCTTTTTTTTTGCTAGCTCTTCAATAACGCTTTTTGCACTTTTTTTATAAAAATTAAGTAGAGAGTCTAGCTGTGAAATTCTTTTAGATAAATCTTTAGAATTCTTTGCAGAAAGTATGGCTTTTCTTTTTAATAAATTAATTGAGTCTGTCTTTGAAACTAAAAATTTATTTTGCTGGTATTTATTTTTTGGGATAAAAAGTACTGTATCTTTTTCTTGAGAGAAACTAACAGTAGAAATAAATGTTAGTAATAAGAAAAAAATAATTTTATAAGGAGTAAATGTAAAAGGGACTTGTCTTTTCAAAAGATTAATTTACTTCTTCTAATCTAAATTTAATATTTAATTTATATACTCCTGGATTGAATTGAAAACCAGGTTTAAATCTTAAATCTACATTAAAACTATATTCATTATAGTTTGTTAAATAACTACCTGGTCCATTTACATTTTTTGTCCCACTTGCACTACAAGAACCTGCAGGTACAATTATTTGCGGCACCATTTCTTCAATTATATTTAGTATGTCATTTACATCTGTAAAAGATCTAAAACTTGTGTCTAAGGGAGTTCCACAATTATTATTTACCCGAACTTCTAAATCGCTAATAGAGGGTTTTGTAGAAGTTCCATTTCCATATAAAGTTATTTCTTCCCATTTATCAGCTAAAGTTCCTGCTCCAGAATTATTTTCTATAAACATCCTTAACTTCCATGAACAATCTAAATCAACAGGATCTTTGTTTTCTACACGAACTCTTAATCTAGCAACACTTACTAATGTAATACCAGCATTGTAGCTAGAGAAATCTGTAAAAGTAAAATTTGCATCTGTAGTGGTACTATTTTGTAACTCAACAACTCCACAATGTATTTGAGCATAAAAAATACCGCTCATTAATAAAAAAGCAGTAGTGATTAATACTTTAGATATTTTTTTTTGTTGTTGCAAATTTGATTGTAATAAATAAGGATGTAATTTACAAATTACATCCTTATTAATAAATTATAAATGATGTTTTTTATTGATCTTCTAATAAAACATATTGTACATACATAGTATAAACTCCACCTTCAGCATAAGAATTTGCTGTACCAGTTGTTACCAAATCTTCTGCAGTAGTACTATCTGCCTGAAAAGCGTTTGGAAAAATTGCTGGTAATCCTGGAGCAATTCTATAATCTAATACGTAGTAAAAATTAGAAGTTGTTCCTGAGTTGTTTAAATATGTACCTGCAGTCATTGTGTCTCCAATACCTGTTGTACCAGCATGTCCAGCAATATATTTGTTTGCAATTGTTGGTGGTGTTGCAGAACCATCATTATTTACAAATAAACTGTTGTTTCCTGTCGCAGCTGCTTGATTTGTTGAAAAAGCTGAGCTGTAATCAATAACACCAGTACCAGCTGCTCCTCCAGAATTAGCTCTACTTTGTCTAACTTCTAGTAAACTTAATGGTAAATTTGCTACAGAGTTTGATGTAGTTCCATAACTTACTTGTTGGTCCCAAAATCTGTTTCCAGTTTGTGATCTACCTACGGCATATAAATCCCAATTTACAGTTGCACTTACTTTTAAAACAGTTGCTCCATAATTAGTAATTCCAGATTGGTATTCAGTAATGTCATCAAATACAAATTCAATCTGATTAGGTGTTGTCATTTCTAATTCTAACACTGGTTGCATATCTAATGTAATAGATACGTCTTTTTCATCGATTAACTGGGCGTTTGCTGAAAAAGCAAATCCAATCAAGATGACTGTTGATAATAATTTTGAAAAATTTTTCATAATAAATAATAATTAAGGGGGTTAAAAAAATGTTTGTTAAATTAATTGATTTCGAACTCTAGTTTAGCAGCTTGAATTTCTTCAGAGTTTTCATAATCTAAAACTCCGACCGCTAAATATTTTCCTTTTCCTAAACCTTTTAGAGAAAAACTAAAATCTCTAATTAAATCTGGAACTATTGTGAATTTTTTTACTTTTAATCGCTGTTGTACACCTGTATCTAAATTTGTTAAATCTATGTAAGAAGTGCAATAAGCAATTCCATCACCAGTATTTTGTACTTCAAGGTGTAAGAATTTTGCAGTTTTACCGCTTTTTAATTGAAAATCTTTAAACTCTATTTTGTTGTCTATAACACCTGGAGGGTTTTGGTAAGCAAAAATTCCAAAAGCAAAAGTAGGTACAACACCTAGAGCAATTGTATTGTTGTTTCCGTTTGTATTGTCTAATGATTTTCTAGGAGCTACTTGTTCTACCATTAATATAGACCAAGCAGCTTTATCGCCATCACTATTGTTTGGTACACTAACTGTAACTTTAACTAATTTTTTCTCAAAAGGTTTTAATTCTATAAATGTTGGAGATACATTTAACCATTTTGATAAAGAGTATTTTCCTTTTCCAGCAGGTAAAAAACTACTTTTACCTTTTCCGTTCATGTTAAAATCATACATGTTAACATTGAACTGCTTATCAATAGAAGTACTATTATTTACCGTAATGTCGTAAGTTCTTACTTCACCGGGTTTTTGATTGAAATGAAAATGTGCTGGAGCAACAGAGACACCCGTAGATTTACGGGCACTATTTGATTTGTTCGATTTATTCTGAGCATACGAAGTATGTACAGAAATTAATAATAAAATCGAAACCAGTTTTAGGGATAACTTAGTTTTTAAGGGCATTTTTATTATTTTCTCTGAGCCAAATAAACAAATAATATTTAGAACCACCAAATTTCTTGTTAAAATATATGTCAATCTAATTATGTATTTTCGTTGTTTTAAAGGATAAACAGACAAAAATTGATCAATTTAAACAAGCCTATTACTTACATAAAAGGAGTAACAGTTAACCGTTCTTCGTTACTTTTTCAAGAGTTGCATGTTAAAACTTGTAATGATTTATTGCACTTATTTCCATTTAGATATATAGATAAAACACAATTTTATAAGATTTCTCAATTACAAAATAGTGGAGCAGAAGTTCAGATTGTTGGGAAAATCACACAAGTTAAAACCATAAAACAACAACGCGGTAGCAGATTGGTTGCTACTTTTATAGATGAAACAGGAACGATGGAACTTGTTTGGTTTAAAGGTGTAAAATGGTTAAAAGATTCTTTAAAAATAAATACACCTTATATTATATATGGTAAACTAAATAGTTTTAACAACTCGTTTTCGATGCCGCATCCAGAAATGGAATTGCTTTCTGAATATAAAAAGAAAGTGCAAACGGCAATGCAACCAGTGTATCCATCCACAGAAAATTTAGGAAATAAAAACATTAGCAATAAAGTTATTAGAAACATCATTCAGAATTTATTTATCGAAATTGATGGTAGTATTCAAGAATCTTTGTCTGAAGTATTTATAAATCAATATGGATTGATGTCTAAAAAGGAAGCGTTGTTAAATATTCACTTTCCAAAAAGCCAAGAAAATTTAGCAAAAGCACAATACAGACTAAAATTCGAAGAACTATTTTTTATCCAATTACAATTACTTCGAAAGAAAATCATCCGTAAGTCAAAATTAAAAGGATATGAATTCGAGAAAGTTGGCGAGCAATTCAATGCTTTTTACAACAATAATTTACCATTCGATTTAACTAATGCACAAAAACGTGTATTGAAAGAAATCAGAAAAGATTTAGCAACCGGAATTCACATGAATCGTTTATTACAGGGTGATGTTGGTTCTGGAAAAACAATTGTGGCTTTATTAACCATGTTGTTAGCAATCGATAACGGATTTCAAGCATCGTTAATGGCGCCAACAGAAATTTTGGCAACACAACATTACAAAGCAATTGTAGAATTGTTAAACGGAATCGACATCAACGTAGCTTTATTAACAGGTTCTGTAAAAGCAAAAAAACGCAGAGAAATCCATCAGCAATTAGAAGACGGAACTTTGCATATATTAATAGGTACGCATGCATTGTTAGAAGATAAAGTGATTTTTAAGAATTTAGGAAT
>CAXICE010000028.1:0-13654 GCA_964022045.1 uncultured Polaribacter sp.
ACGTCTTTCTTTTCGTACTTTTTATTGTTCTTAATTTTTACTTCATTTAATAAAGTTCTGTCTTTAAATAATGAATCATTTATTAAATTTAAAGTAGTTAGCTTAGAGTATTTTAAGTCATTTTCTGATACTTTATTTAAAAATCGTCTATATGTAGTTGATAAATTTTGTGATGATTTTTTTGGATTTATGGTTACATCAATTTCAATTGATTTTCCATTATCCATTATTTGATTAAGATTTATTTTTGTGTCGCCAACATTCTTAAAATTATCAATTGTAAACTCACCTTTATCGTTTGTCATTCCTATATAAGTAGCATATTCATTGTCATTTATGGCTACCATTTTTATTTTCTTATTCGCTAATATTTTTCCGTTTTTAGATGCGATACCAGAAATTTTAAGCCCTTGTTCAAACTGAAATTTATTTTGTTTTATATAAGAATCGTCATTTATTTTTTGCCAATTAATTTTTCTCCATCCATGCGTTAACATAACTAATTCTAAACGAAACCTTGTAGCTCTTTTTGCGTCGTTAAAAAATAATGCAGGATTTTCAATATGACCTTTTAAATCTGATTCTAAATAAAGTTGCGTTAAAATATTTGTGCTATTTTCTTTTCTAGCAAATTTATCTGCATCTGTAACAGCTATAGAAATTGCTGTTGAAACTGGCCAGTTATTATTGTTGCTTACCTGTATGTCTACTTTTATTTTATCTTCTGTAGTTTTAGATTTATCAATTTTAGTAGAAATATTTAGTTCATTTTGACTGTTGTTAAAAATGGCTCTTTCTGCCATTGGAATTCCTTGTTCATTAAATAAAGTTAATTTAAAAACACCAGTTGGAAGTTTACTCTTTGGGATTTCAAAATTCACTAACAATTTCCCACCAAATTCAAATTTACCTTGATAATATTTTTCATTATGAATATGACCAATTACATAAAATTTCTTTCCTCTTAAATCTTCTGTAGCTTGAACTTTAATTTTTATGTTTCTCAAATTAATATTGCTAACCAACATGTTGTAGCCAGATTTCTCTGATTTTGGAAGTTTAAATTTTACGTTATTATTTGTAATTGCAGTATAAGTTTCACTTGATTTTGGGCTAAAATTAAAAACTCCAGCTCCGTTTTCTATCGACTTAAAATTGGTAATGAATTTATTATTAGAATCAACAATTTTTCCTCTAACATCTTTTCCTAAACCATCTTTCCCTATTGCTTTAAAAGCAATTCTGCCAACCAAACCTTCAATTATTGTTCCTCCTTCAGGGAAAAATTGTAAATCAAAATAAGTGTTATTTTGTGTGCTGTTTTTTGAATCTTTATTAACAACTTTAATCGTTTTTGAAAAGTAAAATGAAGCGTCTTTATTTCGCATCCATTTTGTATATGCTCTTAATTTGTATTCTCCAGAAACAATATTTTTTGGAATTTTAATACTTCCTTTTCCGCGACCTTCTTCCAGCGGAATTGTTTGGTTTTTAATTATTTTCCCTTCCGGGTTGATGAAATCAATATGTAGTACTTTGCTTGCAAAAGAGTAATGATGTTTTGTTCCTAATGTTGCGTAAGCACTAAACCATAAATTTTCATTTCCAGTAATTATATCCTTATCTGTATGTAAATACACTTTTTCAACTGGCTTGTAAGAATTGTAATTGCTTATATTTTTTTCAAGTTCTTGAATAAAAACATCATCAGAAATATTAGATTGCGTCAATGCAATTTGATCTCTTGTGTTAAAGAAAATAGATTCAAAAGCATTGTTTTTTTCAAACGATTTTATAATATCATTTTCAATAGGTGTCCTTTTTACGATAGCATTTTCTCTCCAGAATTCTTCGTTATAACCAATTGTATTCAGTTTTTGCCAGTCGCTTTTATTGTTAGAGAATTGTCTACCTAATCTTCTTCTGCTTTCTGGTTTATAGTATTCGAAAAAGGATAAATTTGAAGTTGATGAAACATGTGTGATTAAGCTATCGTTTTTATAATAATCAAACTCTTGATCTACTTTCATATAATCCATCACTAAATTTGATAAACTATCTTTTTTAAAAGTCATTTCGTAAGTCAACTTATAATCTTTTTTTGAAGCATTTTTATCTTTGAAATTTACGGCTGCAAAATTATCGTGTTTTAATATTGCAGTTAATTTTAGAAGCTCATTTGTATTTGCATTAACATAAGCTTCAGCTTCAAGAATTGGAGATTCAATTTTAGAAAAAGGTTTGAAATCTAAAAGTACAATTGTACCTTCTTTCGTGGTTGTTTTTTCGATCACTTTTACATTGTAAAAATGATCAATATTATCTCTTAAAGGAAAAATTAAATCTTCAGAATTTTGTTGAAATGATTTTAAAATTCTGGAAAGTAAAGTGTAATTTCTGTTATTGACTGTACCACCTTTTATGGCATATCTTCCTTCTAAAATATCCCAATCATGAATGCCTTCAGAAGAATAATTTATATCATAAATGATTTCAGAAAACTCAGAATAATCTTTTCCGTTTTTAGATTTTTGACGATAATATGCTTTCCCATATTTTCTTTTTTTTCTATCTACATCAGCTTTTCTAAAAGCTTTTTTTGCAAGTTCGTACGCGTAAAAATCTTTTTTATTTGAAATGGTAACTTCACTTAACTCAAAAATTAGAGGTTGTAATTTTATAGTTAATTTAGATTTATTAGAGACTTTAATTACTTGTTTTTTATAATTAATGTGAGTAATAATTAAAGTAGCAGGTAATTTGGTTGTTATGATTTCAAATTCACCTAATTCATTTGTAGAGGTTCCTGTAAAAGAATTATTTATAGTTACACTACAAAAAGGAATGGTTTCTCCAGTTTTAGAGTCTGTAATTTTTCCTTGAATTTTATAGCTTTCTTGTGGCGTTTGGGTTATTGGTTTTTTTAAAGAATTTACATTTGCAAAAACAAAACTCAAAGAGAAAACAAAAAGTAAACTAAGTGTAAGTTTTAATGAAGTATGTTTATTTATTTTCATGACCAAAATTTTGAAATTATGATGAAACTAAGTTACAATAAATATGCAGATAAAATAATTAGGTAATTGTAAGCGTGTAAATCTTATTATTCTGTTTAACAAGCACTTCTTTGCAATTAGTAGGGTGAAGAATTTGATGTTCTTCATGATGATTGAAACAAGTTTTATTTACTGCGAAAACAGCTTCAAAATCTTTGTTTCCAAGTGAACAATATCTTACAATTTTATAGAAATTTGTATCAATTTGATTTTCAATTTTAAACCAAGCTCCACTACCAATTCCTGAAAGCCAAGTTCCATTTGTTAAATAAAAATTTTCTTTATCTGGTAATTCTGTGCCAATTAAATTCAATTCATATTCAAACTTTTTGAAAAACGTAATTTTATATTCTTTGATTATTGATCGGTTTTTATAGGCTTCAATATTTTGGTTTTCAATTTTAAAAACCTCTTTAATTGTTTTGCCTTTAATTACATTTCCAATCGGACTCGGAGTTAATAAATAAGAACTTTTTAATTTAAGTTTAATTTTTTTATCTGTACAAGAATTGATGATTGTGTCAGTTACAAATCGTGCACAATTAGTTCCGTTTTTAACAAAAGCTCCGTATGCAAGTTCTTTTTCGTTAATTAAATTTTGAATAAAATTAAAAGCTTTATTGTAGTTGATTTTATGATTAATACTTGCAATTAATCTGCCATTTCCATGTGTGATTTCTGGGTATTTTTCAACCCACAGTAAAATTTCATCTAAATTAATTAGTGAATCATTTTTGAATCTAGCTTCTAAAGGAATTTTAACTTCTGGATCAGTTTCTTCAGACCTAACACGACCATTACCGTACGTAGTGATATATCTTCCAAAATCGAAGTAATTAATTTTTGAGTCGTTTTTTTTAATCAGCAATAATGCAGCATGACCAGCTATAATTGCATCTTTATGCCCGATGCCAATTTTAGGCCAAATTTTACTTGAAGATTCCCAATACGCTGGTCTCACAATTGTATCAGGAAAAGATAATATAACAATTATTGCGTCTTCGATTTTGTTAGTTTTTTGGTTGATTTAAAGAAATAGTCGTTAAATTTTGTTAAGCTTAACAATATTTTTAGTGTATTTTTTTAGTTTTTTTACATCTTTTAATAAACCAATTGTAGAACGGTACGGAATATTTTTCTCATCGTGATTTATTCTAGCAATTTTGTACAATTGTTTCCAATGTACACGCATTTCTTTTAAGGCTTGTAAATAATTTGTTTTACTTGCATCATAAATGTGTGTTGGTTCTGCTAAAATTCCATTGAGTTCTAGAATTTTAAAATTGCCTTTTTCTAAATCTTCGAAATCATTGTACTTGATGTCAATTCTGCCATAAAACCAGCCATCAATTTGTTTGTTTAGAATAGTGATTGTTTCTTCTAACTTTTTAGAAATTAAGTGGTTTCCGTTGATAAATTGTGTGCCTTTACAGTGATTTCCAATATCAGAAAGTTGAATTTTTTCACCTTTTTCTATTATTTTGTCAAGAGGAAAATCGATGTTTTCTTTAATAATTTCAATATAGTTTTTTGCACGTTTATCAGCCTTTATTAACTCTTCAAGTGTATGAATTCCATCACCAACAATATGTAAAAAATCTTTTAGTGTAATTGATGTTATTTTGCCTGATTGATTATCTGGATAGCGTAAGTAAAAGATTCCACATTCTTTTTTTTCAGTCAAAAATTCTTGAATTAAAATATCAATCGGATACTTTTTAAGATAATTCATCAATTCATTTTCCGTTGCAATTTTTTGAACTAATAAACCTCTAAAACCAATGTCTGGTTTTGCTATTAGCGGATAAGAAATTTGTTGTTTTTTTACTTTATCAATAGTTGTGTTTACATCAGAATCTGCTTTATGAAAAATCGTTATTGGTGAATACTTTTCAGGAATCAATTGCATGGTTTCATACTTAGATTCAGTGCCTATTCCAGAGTTTTCTATTGTTGGGTTTACTGCTGTGTAAAAAACTAAGTTTTTGGCTTTTATAGCATGATAAAATGCAAACGGAATGTTAGGGATATAGAACATTGAATTAGGCCAATATTCCCAGTTTAATAATTTGTGTATGTTTTTTTTAGAATTCATATTATTTACCAAATAATCCGTCTAAAAAAGTTTTGAAAGTTTTAAAAGCTAATATAATAGTTGTTATTGAAAGAATAATTGCAATAGCTAGAATAAGATATGCTATCCATATAGAATCTTCCATTTTATTTAACGCCTTAAATGCGATATTTAAAGTGATTGGAGAAATAATTAAAAGTAAAATTAATACCAGTAATTGCTTAACACCTTTTCCAAAAGTATCTGTATTAACACTCATCTTTATAGTTTAAAATAGCATTTCTAACATTTTTGTATTTTGCTAATAATTTAGCGGCTTTTTCTTTGTCTACCTGTAACTCGTTCGCAATCATATTAATGCCTCGGTTTACTAATTTATCGTTAGATAACTGCATGTCAACCATTTTGTTTCCTTTTACTTTTCCAAGCAAAATCATAGTTGATGTCGTTAGCATATTTAAGACCATTTTTTGAGCAGTTCCTGCTTTCATTCTTGAGCTTCCAGTTACAAATTCTGGTCCAACTACCACTTCAATAGGATGTTTAGAAACTTTAGAAAGCGGACTGTTTTCATTGCAGGTTATACAGCCAGTTACAATATTGTTTTTATTGCAATTCTCTAAAGCAGCAATAACGTAAGGAGTTGTTCCTGATGCCGCAATTCCGATGACAACATCTTTTTCTGAAATAGCATGTTTTTGTAAATCTAACCAACCTTGAGTTGTAGAATCTTCTGCATTTTCAACAGCTTTTCTAATCGCAACATCTCCACCCGCAATTAAGCCAACAACTAATTCATGCGGAACACCAAAAGTTGGAGGGCATTCTGATGCGTCTAAAATTCCTAATCTGCCGCTTGTTCCTGCGCCAATATAAAATAAGCGTCCATTGTTTTTAAGTTTTTCAACAATAACTTCTGTCAAAGCAGTAATTTCTGG
Organism: uncultured Polaribacter sp.; assembly: GCA_964022045.1. GTDB lineage: Bacteria > Bacteroidota > Bacteroidia > Flavobacteriales > Flavobacteriaceae > Polaribacter. The sequence goes on from CAXICE010000028.1 coordinate 6,069, forward strand.
AATCACTTTTTCTACAGCTAGAGCCACTTTTTTATCTTCATTATTGATGTTGTTTATCAATGTTGAAGCATTCATTTTTTCTAAATGATTGTATTTGGAATCTTGTTCAGTGGTTTTGGTAAAACTCATAAATCAAAAATAACAAAAAAGGCGATGCAAAAAATTACATCGCCTTTAAATATCTATTTATTTTTTTAAAACTCGTTTAAAATCGAATTTAAAGTTGTACTTGGTCTCATTTCTTTTGAAGTTAAAGCTTCATTCGGATAATAATAACCGTTTATGTTTAAAGCGCTTCCTTGTGCTGAATTTAATTCATTCACAATTTTATCTTCGTTGTTTTTTAACGCATTTGCAATTGGTGTGAATCTGTTTTTTAATGTTTCATTTTTATCTTGATTAGCCAATGCTTCTGCCCAATATGTTGCTAAATAAAAGTGAGAACCTCTATTGTCTAATTCACCAACTTTACGCGAAGGAGATTTTTTATTGTCTAAAAATTTGTCAGTAGCATCGTCTAAAGTTGCTGCTAAAACCAACGCTTCTTCGTTATTGTTAGATTGTCCTAAATGTTCTAAAGAAACTGCCAGTGCTAAAAATTCTCCTAAAGAATCCCAACGTAAATGTCCTTCTTCTACAAATTGCTGAACGTGTTTTGGTGCAGAACCACCAGCGCCAGTTTCAAACAATCCACCGCCATTCATTAAAGGAACAATCGATAACATTTTAGCAGAAGTTCCTAATTCTAAAATTGGAAATAAATCTGTTAAATAATCACGTAAAACATTTCCAGAAACAGAAATAGTGTCTTTTCCGTCTTTTACTCTTTGTAAGGTGAATTTTGTTGCTTCAACGGGTGATAAAATTCTGATGTCTAATCCAGTTGTGTCAAAATTTGGTAAATATGTGTTTACTTTTTTAATAATTTCTGCATCGTGTGCTCTGTTTTCATCCAACCAAAAAACTGCTGGAGATTCCGTTGCTTTTGCTCTGTTTACGGCCAATTTAATCCAATCTTGAATTGGAGCGTCTTTTACTTGACACATTCTCCAAATATCACCAGCTTCAACAGCGTGCTCAATTAAAGTTTCTCCATTTGAATTTACAACACGAACAATTCCGTCTTTTTCAATTTCAAAAGTTTTATCATGAGAACCATATTCCTCAGCTTTTTGTGCCATTAAACCAACATTAGGAACGGTTCCCATTGTTGTTGGATCAAATGCACCGTTTTCTTTACAAAACTTAATAGTTTCTGCAAAAACTCCTGCATAAGAACTATCAGGAATTACAGCTTTTGTATCTTGTTGTTTTCCTGCGGCATTCCACATTTGTCCAGATGTTCTAATCATTGCTGGCATAGAAGCATCAATAATTACATCACTTGGCACATGTAAATTGGTTATTCCTTTATCAGAATTTACCATTGCAATATCTGGTCTGTTGTTAAAAACAGTTTCTATATCTGTTAAAATTTCTGCTTTTTTATCAGCCGATAATTCTTCTAAATTACTTACTAAATTTCCAAATCCGTTATTTACATCAACACCAATTTTAGCAAAAGTTTCTCCATGTTTTTCAAATAAATCTTTAAAGAAAACACGAACCGCATGACCAAAAATAATTGGATCAGAAACCTTCATCATGGTTGCTTTCATATGTAAAGAAAACAAAATGTCATTTTCTTTTGCGTCTTTTATTTCAGCTTCTAAAAATGTTAATAATGCTTTTTTACTCATTATAGATGCGTCAATAATTTCGCCAGCCAATAATGGAGTAGAAGCTTTTAAAACTGAAATAGTTCCGTTAGCATCTACATGTTCTATTTTTACATCAGTAGCGTTAGCAACTGTTACTGATTTTTCGGTATGACAAAAATCTCCTTCTGCCATTGTAGCAACGTGAGTTTTAGAATCTGAACTCCAAGCTCCCATTGAATGAGGATTTTTCTTTGCGTAATTTTTTACAGCTTTCGGCGCTCTTCTGTCAGAGTTTCCTTCACGTAAAACAGGGTTTACAGCAGAACCTTTTACTTTATTATAACAAGCCAATACTTTTTTATCTTCATCAGTAACAACTTCGTCTGGATAATTCGGAATAGCAAATCCACTATCTTGTAATTCTTTAATTGCTGCTTTTAATTGTGGAACAGAAGCACTAATATTTGGTAATTTTATAATGTTTGCTTCTGGTGTTTTTGCTAAATCTCCTAATTCTGCTAAAGCATCATTTACTTTTTGATCTTCAGTTAAATAATCAGATAAATTTGCTAATATTCTTGCCGCTAAAGAAATGTCTTTGGTTGCAATTTCTATTCCTGATGCATTTGTAAATGCTTTTACAATAGGTAAGAAAGAATAGGTTGCTAAAGCAGGAGCTTCATCGGTTTTTGTATAAATAATTTTAGCAGATTTTGTCATTACTTCTATTTTTTAAAAATGATTTTATTGTAGTTCTGTAACTCAACTTTTTAAATTGAATTAAGTGTTGCAAATTTAGTAATTATAGATGAAAAAAAATCTATCAAATTATTAATAATACGCTATAAAAATTGAGAATTCAATAAAAAATATTTGATAAAAGTGGAATTTGTTATCAAAAATAAAAGCCATATCCAACAATTGCTTGTTGTGATATGGCTTCTTTGAAATAATTTCTGTTAATCTTGTTGTTTTCCAACAACGCTTTACAAGTAACTATTCACGAATGAATAACTATGCCTCAATAAAAAATTAACTTCTTCTATTTCAGTTGTGAATTGTCTAGCTTTATGTACACATTTTGTATATATAATTCTAATATTGACAACTCGATGTGTTTTTCAAGCTTAAAGAAACTTCCGCTTGCACTTCGGTTCTAAACTTTTGTCAACTCTCTTTTTACAGATTGTTTTCCTTGAGTTCTAAAAATGAATTATCATTACTGTAAATCACTTTTACTTTGTTTATGAAAAACGATGTTAAAGAACGTTACTCTATTTTGTTTTCTCGAAATAATACTACGCTTAGTCTTTCAAATAATTATATTATTACTTCGTTTCAACAATTCAAATATAGAACAGATATTTAATAAATTAAATTATTCAACAAATTAATAATCAACAAGATATGAACACGATTTATTAACATTTGTTCATTAAAAAAAGCCTTGTGAAAATCACAAGGCTTTTTAAATATGTTTTTGGTAAAAGAGAATTATCTTCTTTTTTCAGTAATTCTTGCTTTTTTACCAGTAAGACCTCTAAAGTAATAGATACGAGCTCTTCTTACTTTTCCTCTTTTGTTTACTTCAATTTTTTGGATAGATGGTAAGTTCACTGGGAAAATACGCTCAACACCAACTGTTCCAGACATTTTTCTAATTGTAAAAGTTTCAGATAAACCTGTTCCTTTACGTTGAATTACAACTCCTCTAAAAAACTGAGTTCTAACTTTGTCTCCTTCTCTAATTTCGTAATATACTGTAATAGTATCACCAGCTGCAAATTCTGGGTTTTCGTTTTTTGTTACAAATTCGTCTTGTACAAATTTTATTAAAGATTCCATGTTCTTTTATTTATGGTTTTTCAAAAACAACTTTCACGATTTCTTCGTCAGAGGTTAATTTTGAGGTTGCAAATTTAGTAAATATTTTAGAATATGAATGCTTTTACTAAATTATTTTTTATACTGGTAATTAGCACAATAGAAAACCCAAAACTTACGAACTTCTTCTCCGTTAACCTTTACAATTATTGGTTCTAATTCGGTAATGTTTTCAAAATATCCATTTAGTTCTTCTGGGATTTCTCCTTTTTTATCAGGATTTTTAAATCGTGTGTCAGAATCTATAAATAAAGCGTTTTTATTGTTTAAAATCGATAAGTCATCGCCTAAATAATCAAAATGTAATGCATTAAGTCCGATGATATTTTGCGCATAAATCTTTTCATCCATAAAGAAATTTAATGCGGCAGATGTTTTGTATCCATCGTTAGAAAATACAAAAGTATTGCTGTGTTTTTCTTGTAGTTTTTCAGTTTCAATAGCTAATTCTTTCCAGCCAATCCAAGTGTCATCACTTTTAATAGGTAGTAAATAAAAGAATAATTGTGCTGCAATTAATACATGAAAAACAATCGATGTAATAATTTGTGCTTTGATCAATTTCTTGTTGATGAACATTCCCGCAATAACAATTCCTGAGATGTACGAAGGCATCATCCAATTTAATTTTACCCAATAAATTGGTGTTAAGGCGAAAAATCCAACGAAAGTTGGTACGAAAAACGCCAACAAAAACAAGGTTTTAGATTTTGGTAATTTGAATTTTAACAACGCTCTTTTTATGAATTTAAACGTAAACGTGATAAAAACAGCGAATAAAACGGGCAATAATAATAAGATTTGATGCCCAATAGCACCGAAAAAATAATCTGGTGAGATTTTAAATTTTGAAATACTTCCGGTTCTGTTTGATCCTTGAAAAGCAAAAGAAGCAAATTCGTTTTGATAATTCCACCACCAAACAGGAAACGTAACTAACACAGAAACAATTAAACACATCCAAAGCCAAGGCGATAATAATAATTTTCTATATCGATTAGAAAAAATTAAAAAAGCTAACAATCCAATTTGTAATAAAAGTGCGGTGTATTTGCTGTCAAAAGCCAATCCCATAAAGATTCCTGCAAAAATCCAATGCCATTTTTTGTTTTCAAAAATTGCTTTGTATAAGCTGTATAATGTCAATGTCCAGAATAATAATAACGGAACATCTGGTGTAGAATTGAACGATAAAATAGAAAAACAAAGAGTTGAAGCTGCTAAAACCAAAGCACGTAATGCTTTTGCTTTTGATAAAAATAAACCTGCTAATTTGTAAAAACTAATCAATGTTAAAGAAGTAACTACAAAATCTGCGAATTTTATCACAAAAATAGTTTTACCAAAAACTTCGGTAAATCCTCTTAAAATGTAGCCAATCATTCCTGGATGATCAAAATACGAAAGCGATAAATTTTCTCCATAAAAATGATAATACGCATCTTGTGGCATCAATCCGATAAAAGGTAATAATAAGAATCGGAACAATTGAAATCCGAATACAATTGCCAATGCAGGATGTTTTTTGATAAGTTCTTTGAAATTAATCATCTAATAAATCTGGTCTTATTTGTTGTGTTCTTTCGTAGGCTTTTTCTGAACGCCAAGCATCAATTTTTGGAAAATTCCCTGTCAATAATATTTCAGGAACTTTTACACCTTTATATTCTGACGGACGCGTATAAACTGGCGGAGATAATAAATTGTCTTGATAAGAATCTGTTAACGCAGAAGTTTCATCGCCCAAAACACCAGGAATTAATCTAATAATTGCATCACACAAAACGGCTGCTGCCAATTCGCCACCACTTAACACATAATCGCCAATAGAAATTTCTTTGGTCACAAATAAATCGCGCACACGTTGATCTACACCTTTATAATGTCCGGTTAAAATGATGAAATTTTCTTGTAAAGAAAGTGTATTTGCAGTTTGCTGATTTAGCGTTTTTGCATCTGGCGTCATGTAAATAACTTCGTCATAATCGCGCTCAGATTTTAGTTTAGAAATACAATTATCTATTGGTTCTAACATCAACACCATTCCTGCGCCGCCGCCAAATTGCGTATCGTCTATTTGTTTGTAATTGCCCAAACCATAATCTCGTAAATTATGAAAATGAACATCCACCAAACCTTTATCTCTTGCTCTTTTAATGATAGAATAATCAAACGGACTTTGTATCAATTCTGGAGACACTGTAATAATATCTATACGCATTTGGCAAATGTACGCCTTTCTAAGATTTTATGGAAGGAAGATTTTGTGTGAAATTTTTAAGGTTTCGCTAACGTGATTGTGCATGATTTCGTTAAGGAAAAGAGCGCAGCACTTTTCCGAATTTGAACGAAAGATAATAAAAATGCGAGGAAGTTCCACCTTAATGAATTATGAGCGTTGTTAGCAAAAGTATTTTATTTGCAAAGATGTTGTTTGATATAATGAGATTTAGGAGTTAGAAATATATTCTTTAAAAAGTCCTTCTTTTTCTTGTACTTATTCTGTTCCATAAATTCATTCTCTAATATTGGAATATAAATAATGCCATATTTTTCAAGGTTAGAGATTGCGTTTCGTAATTCAGAAATTGTTTTTAAATCATTTTGAGATAGAATTTCATCTGTTATTAAATCAGTGTTTTGAGATGAGAGTAATCTTAATAAATTAGTTTCGCTGTCTTGTAATACTTCCATTATTGAATCATATTCTTCTTTCTTATCTTGTTCAAACCATTTTTCGAATAGTTGACTTTTACCTTCATTAGAAAAAGGTTCTTCTTCAAGTTCATAAACAAATAAATAATAGTTTGATAATCGTTTAAAAACTTCTCTTAAATTTCCGTTTACAGAATCAAAAAGAGAAATAAAATCTGTTTCCGCAATAGGAGTATATGGTTTATTATCTACATGGTTTTGATATGAATTAATTCGGGATTTTAATATAGATGGAACATTAATATTATTCAGTTTGTTAATTTTTAATGGCTTTTGGATAAAACCTGATAAACGAGGTGTGCTTATAAAAGTTCTAAAAATATTGTGCGAACCTGAAAAGAACCACTTAACTTGAGGAATATTAAAAATTTCATCCCTTAAATATTCTAATGTTCTTTTTGCATCATCTGAAGTTTCTAACAGCTCTAAATTATCTACAACACAAATAATCCCGCCTGTTTCAGGGTTCGGGAAAACCTGGCTTAGTAAATTTTTAATTTGTTTTTTAAAACCACTCTTAACAAAACCTTCTGATTCATTAGGTGAGGTGTTGAAGGAACCTCCAAAACCAGCAATTTGTGCTTCAATATTTTTCACGTCAGAAGAGTTCAACCATTTATTTAAATTATCAATTTTTAAATTTTTGATTCCACTTTCTTTAATTTCTTTTTTCTTACTTATGATAGTTTGTGCTATAGAAAAATAAAACTCATCAATAAATTCTGTTAAATTGTTTTTTGAAGATATTTGAAATAATTTTGTGCAAGGTATGTAAAACTCATCTTTGTCTATAGATGAAATTGATTCTTCAAATAACTCATAAATGCTAGTATTAATCACACTGGTCTTTCCAATACCATTCTCACCTTCAATTGTTATTATTCCAGAGTCATTTTTAAGTCTTGTTTTTATTTTCTTTTTTTCTTTTTCCCTACCAACAAGCAGACTAGAATCTTTAAGTGTTGGTTGTATTGGTGAAGGTTTAAATGGGTTAGATGTGTATCCCCAGTCTTTATATAATGACATATTTTTTTTTGATATTGTTGCTAATTTAAGAATAAGACTCCGTTTTAATACTGAAATAAATTCAGCATAAATAAATTATATTCAGAGCTAACGAAGTTACCAAAAACCACTTTAGATTCAAATTAAACTTATTCACAAACTCTGTATCTTTACCAAAACCCTTTTTTATGAGAATATTTTTTCTTTTTGCTGTTTTAGTTTTGGCGAGTTGTAGTTCAAAACAAGAAACCATAGAACTTCAAAACATAAAAATTGCTAGAG
>CAXICE010000029.1:0-13457 GCA_964022045.1 uncultured Polaribacter sp.
GAAATGTTGGTGCAGGAACTGGAACTATTTGTTTTGGTTACAAAGGCGGAATTGGAACTTCATCAAGAGTGATTCCTGAAAAATTTGGAGGTTATACTGTTGGCGTTTTAGTACAAACAAATTTTGGTGGCGTTTTTAATTTGAATGGCGTTCCGATTGCCAAAGAGCTTGACAATTACCCAAGAAGTTATAAATATGATGTTGATGGTTCTTGTATGATTGTTGTGATGACTGATGCTCCGTTAAGTTCAAGAAATTTAGAACGATTAGCAAAACGCGCCATGATGGGTTTGGCTAAAACTGGCGGAATTGCATCAAACGGAAGCGGTGATTATGTAATTGCAGTTTCTACAGCAAAAGAAAATAGAATTCCATATAAAAGCAAATCTCAATTTCTGAATAAAAAAGAATTACGAAACGGCGTTATTTCTCCTTTATTTTTAGCTACAATTGAAGCAACTGAAGAAGCTATATTAAATTCGCTTTTTGCAGCTAATACTTTAAAAGGAAGAGATAATCATACAATAAAATCTTTACCAATTAAAAAAGTAATAGAAGTTGTAAAAAAACACAACGGAATTAAATCTAAAAACTAATTATCTAACGTGTTCTGTTTTCTTTAAACCACTAAACACAATAAAAGAAGCTAAGAAGAAAATTGCCAAACACAAAACGCTCCATTGCATAGAATCTGTAATTGCGTATAACAATCCGTAGACAAAAGTTCCAAGTACAATTGCAATTTTTTCTGTTACATCATAAAAACTAAAATAGGTTGCATGATCGTGAGTTTCTGGCAATAATTTTGAATAAGTAGAACGTGTTAACGATTGTATTGCTCCTTGTACCAATCCTAACAAACCACCTAATCCGTAAAAATACATCGCAACATTTTCTTGACTTTTATCTAACATAAAGGCCGTAAAACAAACAACCATCCAAGTTAATATTGTGATTTTAATTGCTTTTATGTTTCCGTATTTTTCTGAAATTCTTGAAAATAATGCTGCTCCAACAATGGCAACAATTTGCACTAATAAAATAGTAACAATTAAATTCATAGCTGGTAATTCTAATTCGCTAGAACCAAAAATCGCAGCCATTAAAATGATCGTTTGCACGCCAATACTTAACAAAAAAAATGAAATTAAGAAGCGCTTTAAATTCTGATAATTACGTAACTCTTTCCACACTTTTTTCAATTCTTTAAAACCTTTCCAGATGTAATCTTTTTCTGGTTTTCTGTCGTAAATATCGTCTGGTAATCTTTTAAAAGTTATTTGTGCAAAACCAATCCACCAAAGTCCAACCATTACAAAAGAAATACGCGAAGCCATTCCTGATGTAATTCCAAAAGTTTCTGGCATTTGAATCATGATTAAATTGATAATCAACAAAATTACAGAACCTGCATATCCGAAGATAAATCCTTTAGCACTTGCTCTATCTTGTTGTTCTGGCTTTGCTACTTCTGGTAAATACGCATTGTAAAAAACAATGCTAGACCAAAAACCAATACTTGCAAATATGGTAAAAACAATTCCGATCCAAACTGTATCAACACTATCAAAAAAGTATAAACTCATTACAGAAATTGAACCTAAAGCACAGAAAAATTTCATGAATTTTTTCTTACTTCCTGTATAATCGGCAATTCCTGATAATATTGGAGACATAATTGCAACTACTAAAAAAGAAAATGATAATGCGTAACTATACAACGTATCTGGATGATCCCAATCCATTCCTAAAAAATGAACTACTTTATCTTTGGTTACTGCGGTATAATACAACGGAAAAACAGCTGTACTAATCACTAAAGAATATACAGAATTTGCCCAATCATAAAAAGCCCAACCATTAATTAGCTTTTTGTCCCCTATTTTTAACATGAAAGTAAAATTTAGTTAGTTTGAGGACACAAGATAAACTTTTATTTCACAATCACTGTAGCATTAAACTTTTTTGCTAAAGCTGTTGCCTCAGGTAAATAATCTTTTAATTCTTTAATTCTAGATTCGTTTGAAGGGTGTGTACTTAATATTTCTGGTTGTTTTGATTTTCCTGATTTTTCACTCATTCTTACCCAAACTTGTGCAGCTTCTTCACCATTATAACCAGCCATAATCATAAATATTAATCCTAATTTATCTGCTTCTGACTCATGTGTTCTGCTATATTTTAGCATACCTATTTGAGATCCAACTCCGTAAACTATATTCCAAATATTAGAATTTTTATCATCCTTTGTTCCATAAGCAACAGCTGCAGACAAACCTTGTTGCGCCATTGCTTGAGACATTCTTTCTTGTCCATGTCTAGCAAAGGCATGTGCAACTTCGTGTCCCATAACAGCCGCAATTCCGTCTTCGTTATCACAAATTGGTAAAATCCCTGTATAAAAAACTACTTTTCCTCCTGGTAAACACCAAGCATTTACAGTTTTATCTTCAATTAAATTGAATTCCCATTCATACGAATCTGCTTCTTTACTCATTTTATTGGCACGCATAAACCGATCTACAGCTTCAGAAATTTTCTTTCCAATATTTTTTATTTGTTTTGTTTTCTCAACATCTTTAGATTTTTTATTCTTCTCTAAAAACCCTTTGTATTGAGAAAAACTAGCTGGTAGAGCTTGAGCATCACTTACTAAATCTAACCTCTTTCTACCAGTAATTGGTACTGTACTGCACTGTACAAAAAATACTGCAACAAGAATTACTGTTATTATTTTTTTCATATATCTATTCATTATATTGTAGTCTTTTAACGAGCGATAAAATTACATATTCTATTTAAAATAAAATATTTTTCTTGTAAGATGGTTTGATTAGCATCGACCTAAAATAAAAATAATCTAAAATGCAAAAATTATTTTCATTACTTCTTTTAGTTTCCTTGTTTAGTTGCTCTACAAATGCACAAGAAAAAAAAGCAAAAAAGCAACGATATAAAATCACCAAAACGGAAACCGAATGGAAAAATCTCTTATCACCCGCAGAATACAATGTGTTAAGAGAATCTGGAACTGAAAGAGCTTTTTCTCATCCGTATAACGATAATAAATCTGAAGGCACTTACGTTTGTGCAGCTTGTAAAACTCCGTTGTATTTATCTAAATACAAATACGATTCTGGTTCTGGTTGGCCAAGTTTTGATAGAGGAATTAAAAAAAATATTGAGTTGGATGTTGATTATGAAATCGGTTATGCTAGAACTGAATTAAAGTGCAATACTTGTGGTGGTCATTTAGGACATTCTTTTGAAGATGGACCAAGAGAAACAACTGGTTTACGACATTGTATTAATGGAGCTGCCTTAAAATTTATTCCTAAAAAAAGGAATTAAAAACGTATCTTTATTTTATAATTCAACCAACATAAAAAAATGGATAATTCGTATTTACCAAGTGTTTTAAAACAATTTGAATACAACAAAAGTTTAGGAGATAAAACCTTTAAACAACTTACAAAAGAGCAACTTTTTTGGCAACATAATGAGGAAAGTAATTCTGTAGCAACCATTGTAAAACACATTTCTGGAAATATGTTATCTCGTTGGACGAATTTCTTAACTGAAGACGGAGAAAAACCTTGGAGAAATAGAGATGATGAATTTGTAAACACTTACAGTTCTAAAGAAGAAATGATTGCCGATTGGGAAAAAGGTTGGCAATGTTTATTTGAAAACTTAAATAAAATCACTGATAAAAACAGCAACACAATTGTTTACATTAGAAATGAAGGACACACAATTGCAGAAGCAATCAACAGACAATTGTGTCATTATTCTTACCATATTGGGCAAATTATTGTGATTGGGAAAATGGTTAAAAATACAGATTGGAATACATTATCAATCGCAAAAAATGCTTCTAAAAGCTATAACGAAGAAAAGTTTGCTCAAAATAAAACTGTAAAACATTTTACTGAAGATTTATAGTTTTAATTCCCTTCAAACCAAGTTTTAAAAGCATTAACTTTTTCTCTGCTCACAATAATTTCTTTTTCATTAAAAACCTTAGAAGTAATTTTTAATCTACTATTAGAATAAACCAAAACATCTTGAATGTCTGAAATATTGATGATAAAAGTTCTGTTTACTCTAAAAAATTCAGACGGATTTAAAACTTCTTCTAAACTCTCTAATTTGTAATCTAAAATGTATTTTCTTTTAGCTTCGTTAATTAAAAAAACAGTTCTTCCTTCTGCATAAAATAAAGAAATCTCTGTGGTTTTAATAGAATGAATATGATTTCCTAATCGTACTAAAAAACGATCTTTTATTTTCTTCTCAGCAATTTGCTTTACTGCATTGATCATAGAATCATTTCCTGTAAACACTTTTTGCATTTGTGACAACTTTTTCATCGCACTAGAAACATCTGTAAAAGTGATCGGTTTTAAAATATAATCGATGCTATTCACTTTAAAAGCGTCTATTGCATATTCATCAAAAGCAGTTGTAAATATTACGGGTTTAACAATTTTAACTTGATTAAAAATCTCAAAACTCAACCCGTCTGTTAACTGAATATCCATAAAAACAACATCAAAATCTTGATTGTTTTGAAACCAAATTACTGATTCAGAAATACTTGTTAACTTCTTTACAATGGTGTTTTTTGCATCGTATTTAGATAAATAGCGTTCTAGTTTTTCTGCTGCTAAATTCTCGTCTTCTATAAGTACAATTTTCATATTTATTCTTTAATCTCTAATGTCGGAATAATAATTTCTCTAATAGTATTGTCTTCTTTTATTTCAATTCTATTTTTGCTATAAATACTATAAACTCTTAAAATTTCGTTGATGCTTTTCAAAGTAAAAACATTATTTATTTTGTCCTCAGTTTGGTAACTAATTGTAAAATTAGACTCAGAAACCACAATTTTAATTTCTAATGAAGTCTTGGTTGATACAATTGTTGTTTTAATAATCTGCTCAACTACAAAAAGTAAAGTTCCTGGTACAATTAAGAAATTTTCGTTTCTATCAATAGAAATATTTACTTTTCTGTAAGGCAAATGATTGTATAATTTTAAAAACTCATTTAAAATAATATGTTCTTCATTAAAAGTGACTAATTGCTTTTTTCTACTCGATAAAATATATCTATAAATGGTTGATAAGTGATCAATAAACTCGTCTACTTTATCAATATTTTCATTGATTAAAACCAATAACATTTCAAAACTTTCGAACAGTAATTCTGGGTTGATTTCTCTTTTAAACTGCTTAAAATCTTCTTCAATATTTTCTTTGATTAAAAGCTCATTATCTAACTTTTGAGTGTTGATTTTATATAAATACTGGTGACTTAAATTCAGTAAAACATACGAAATTGGAATGCAGCAATAAATGCTATTAAATGTAATAATTTCTTGTGCTGAAGGCGAAAAACCAGAAACTTGTTGATAATACAATTCAATCAAAAATGTAATCAAAATAGCACTTAAAAGAATTGACAAAATACTATGTAAAACAAGTGTAAAGGCTGTACCTAACTTTTTCGGAATCAATTTAAAAACCCATAATAACAAACGAGAAAATTCGTGCACAATATATGCAAGCGTAATACTTACATACAATTCTTGTCCTAAAAATTGCTCTTGTAATTGACCAATATTATTATTGATTAATAAGATTAGTAAATAAGCAACAACTCCTGTGAAAATTGGACTTGAAAATCTAAATAATGGATTATGTATAAACAGTTTTTTCATCTTATAATCGGAATTTTAACTGTAAAATTTGTTCCGTTACTCACAGAAATTCCTTTGTTTGCTAATAATAAATAACGCTTGTTTATGTTTTTTAATCCAACATGAAATGAAGTTTTTCCTTTTGGAGATTCTGTAACAGCATTTGTTACACAAATATATTCACCGTCAGAAAACACATCAATTTGTAAAGGGTTTTCGATACTCATTGTGTTATGCTTTACAGCGTTTTCTACCAGCATTTGCAAACTTAATGGAGGTATTTTAGTTTCCAATAAATCATCGCTAATATTTATATTTGATTTAAATTTATTCTCAAATCTAATGGCTAATAAATATTGATATGATTTTACAAAATCTAACTCTTCTCTTAAAGTAATTAATTTTGATTGATAACTGTGTAATGAGAAATTATACAGATTTGCTAAACGTCTTATAAACAATTTCGCTTTGCTTTTATCAACAAAAACCAATGAAGAAATAGTGTTTAAACTATTGAATAAAAAGTGTGGACTTAATTGAGATTTTAACGCTTTTAATTGTAAATCTATTTGTTTTCGTTCTTGTTTTACAGATTCAATTTGTAACGTCGCAAAAGAATAATATGAATAAAATGCAAAATAAATTACCGAATAAATCAATAACATAATACATAACAAAAGCGCTAATTTTATTAGTAACTCTTTATAATCAAGAAAAAAATCTATTTCAGGGTTTACAATTTTTGTATAACTATAAAAAAAGCCAAAAGCTAAAAAAACAACAATCGCATATTGAATAAAGAAACCAATAAACAATCTGTTATTAGTATGTGTTTGCCAAGAAAAAGTTTTGTCTAATTTTTTTACAATAAAGAATAAAACATAACTAATACAAATTCCTGCTACAGAAGATAAAAGTGCTACCGTAAAAGTAAATTCTAGCTCTTCATTAAAATCGCTAATTACTAAATAATAACTAAGAACTGAACTTAGAATACTACTTAATAAAATTATGATAATGTGTTTTCTCAAAAGAAAATTTTTGGTTGATTGATTCTTGTTTAAAAATACATAATCTTATCTAAATAAACTTAGATAAGATTATGCTTTTAAATTTTATTTTTTTTAGTTCAATACTTTCATTACTCTTCCGTAATACGTATCAGATTTTATATTTTTTGCTGCCGCTTTATAAGCATTTTTAACTTTTGAAGAAGATTTGTTTACCTGACTAGATAAAGCAACTAAAACTGATGTTAAAGAATGACTTGACTTTATGGTTCTTGCAGAAGATTCAATTATCAAAATCATTTGATTTTCTGTTAACTTTTTAGTAGCAATCTTTTTATAAATAGTAGATATATAATGACTAGAACTAATGTTATCATTCACCATTTTTACAATTGCATTGATTGATGAAGTGCTAAAACTATTGTTTTTTAATATCTCTGTAATGATACTAGAAACATAATGATCTGATTTTATATCCTTTACTGTCGATAAAAATTGTGCTCGTGCTTTTTTAGATAAATCTTTGTTTTTTAAAGCCGATTTAAGAATTGTTGTTTTATAGTGATCTGATTTAACACTACTCGTTAAAGCTAAAATTTTAGCCATATTTTCATCATTTAACTTTCTACTACTCATAAGACTTCTAAGTAATTGTGTTAAATAATGATCAGATTTAATTCCTTTTGTGATCTCTAATAAACTTCCTAATTGTTTATCTGAAATGTTTTTATCTTCAATTACTTTCTTTAAAATTCCGGTTGCATAATGATCTGATTTAATGTTTTTTGTTGCATTGATGTATGCAGTAACTGTTCTACCATTCTTCAAGAATGCTTTCTGATTACTCTTTAAAATTTGAGAAACATAATGATCTGATTTAATATAATTCCCAGTAGATTCAATAGTTTTTACCAAATCATTTGTGCTTAAATTCTTCTCTAACAATAATTTTATATAAGCAGATTTTACATAATCGCTTTTCATTTTTCTTACTTCAGATAAAACTCCAGAAGCACCATTTTTTTTGTAGAAACGATTTACTCTACTTTTTGCAGCGATTGTTGTTGTTCTTAAAATTTCTGGCAAAATTTCTGCTAACCATTTTCTACCTTCTGTTCTGTATGATTTTTCTGACCATCCAACAAAATATTTTTTAACTAACGTACCGCTTTCATTATGAATTAAAATTCTTCTTTTAGTTCCGAAGCTTGACTTTTTAATCTCTATAAATCCGCCTCTAGAAATTGCTGTAATATCTTTATCATCATTAGATAAAGTAATATCACCTTCATGTTCTATTCTAAAATCTTTCTGACCATTTTTTACATGATAGGTTCTAACTCCATTTTTACTCGAAGAATTAAAAGAGTAAGAGTTTCCTTTAGATGTAGTAATACTTGTTTGTCCATTAGCAATGTTTGATGCAAAAATAAAAAGCATTAAAGCTGCTCCTAAAATTCCTTTTTTTGTGATTGATTGTATTTTCATGATTCTATATTTTTCTATTTGATGATACAAATGTATGTGAGTTTTAAAGTCTAAAAAAAACAATTGTAATCAACTGTTTAATTTTTGTAGTGAATTGTTGTATCCTTTTATTTTGTATATTTCTTGACTGAAAATAAAGCAAAAATGACAAAAAAAGAAATTGTAAATATATTACAAGAAAAGCATCAAGAATTGTTTGATTTGATTGAAAATCAATCTGATGAAAAATGGATAGAAGGTCCAGAAAATAAATGGACATTTGGGCAACATGTTTTGCATTTAGTAGATTCAATTGCACTTTTAAACAAAGCGTTGATTTATCCAAAGTTTATTTTAAAATACAAGTTTGGTACATCAAACAGAGAAACTAGAAATTATGATGTTGTTGCCAAAAAATACGAAGAAAAATTAGCAGCAAATCAAGAACGCGCAAAACAATTTAACATCAAATTAAAAACACCAACTTTAAAACAGAAAGCTTTTTTAATCAATAAACTTAAAATCCAGAATAAAAAACTACAACACAAAACAAATAAATGGAAAGATAAAGATTTGAATAATTTGTTAATTCCGCATCCATTAATGGGAAGAATGACGGTTAGAGAAATTATTATGTGGACAGCGCATCATACAGCGCATCACACACAAATTTTAAAAGAAAAATATTAATGAAAAAGTTAATAGCAAAACCCCATTTGTTCTTTTTTGGGTTGATTCCTTTATTTATTATTTTAGGTTTAATAAAAGGTGATAATGCTATCAGTATTAACATTGATTATATGCAGTTAAACCTAAAAGTTAGCACATTAAGTTATCTGTCGGCAATTTTCTTTACGTTAATCGGAATCAATTATTTCTCAGTTGTTTTAGCTGGTAAAAACTTAAAAAAAGGGTTGACAGTATTGCATATTGTATTACAAATAGTTTCATTTATTCCTTTCTTTTATATTCTTTTAACTGCAACTAAACCAGAAGAAACAGTAACAAATTCTCAACAGATTTTAGAATTATTTTCACTTCCTATTTTTGTCGGTTTTCTACTTTTCTTATCTGCAATATTTATTCATTTAATTAACTTCTTTGTAAGTCTATTTTTTAAGAAACAATAATCTAAAAACTGTTTCTTATTCTCTAAATAAATTCTTACTAAATTCTTATATTTGTGCTTCCAAAAAAAGAATACAAAGCACATGTTTAATAATTTAAGCGATAAATTAGATAAAGCCTTACACACGTTAAAAGGGCACGGTAGTATTACAGAAGTTAACGTAGCAGAAACATTAAAAGAAGTTCGTAGAGCTTTATTAGATGCCGATGTTAACTTTAAAATTGCCAAAGAGTTCACCAAAAAAGTTCAAACCAAAGCATTAGGACAAGATGTATTAACTACATTAAATCCTGGGCAATTAATGGTTAAGTTGGTTAAAGACGAACTTACAGATTTAATGGGTGGTGAAACTGTTGGAATTAATCTTGGAGGATCGCCAACTGTAATTTTAATGTCTGGTTTACAAGGTTCTGGTAAAACTACTTTTTCTGGAAAATTAGCAAACTTCTTAAAAACTAAAAAAAGCAAACAAGTATTATTAGTTGGTTGTGATGTGTATCGTCCTGCAGCGGTAAATCAATTACAAGTTGTTGGAGAACAAATTGGTGTTGAAGTGTATGCAGAAGTTGGAAATCAAAATCCAGTAGAAATTTCTCAAAATGCCATCAAACATGCAAAAGCAAATGGTAAAAATGTGGTAATTATTGATACCGCTGGTCGTTTAGCTGTTGATGAAGAAATGATGACAGAAATTTCTAACATTCATAAAGCTGTAAATCCACAAGAAACATTATTTGTGGTAGATTCTATGACCGGTCAAGATGCAGTAAATACTGCAAAAGCCTTTAACGATGTTTTAAATTTTGATGGAGTTATCTTAACAAAATTAGATGGTGATACACGTGGTGGAGCCGCTTTAACTATAAAATCTGTTGTTGATAAACCAATTAAGTTTATTGGAACTGGAGAAAAAATGGAAGCAATTGACGTTTTTCATCCAGATAGAATGGCAGATAGAATCTTGGGAATGGGAGATGTTGTATCTCTTGTAGAACGTGCTCAAGAACAATTTGATGAAGAAGAAGCGAGAAAATTACAAAAGAAAATTGCTAAAAATCAGTTTGGTTTTGATGATTTCTTATCGCAGATTCAGCAAATCAAAAAAATGGGAAACATGAAAGATTTAGTCGGAATGATTCCTGGTGCTGGTAAAGCAATGAAAGATGTAGATATTGATGATGATGCATTTAAAGGAATTGAAGCAATTATACATTCAATGACACCATCTGAAAGAACAACACCTAGCACCATAAACTCAAGCAGAAAAAAACGAATTGCAAAAGGTTCTGGAAGCACAGTACAAGATGTAAATCAGTTGATGAAACAATTTACTCAGATGAGTAAAATGATGAAGATGATGCAAGGCGGCGGCGGAAGAAAAATGATGCAAATGATGAAAGGAATGAAATAAAATAAAGGCTACTAAACAAGTAGCCTTTTTAATTTAAAATACTTTTATAATTGATGCTTTTAAAAATAATTCCATTTTTATTCGAAACAAAAAAGAATCGCTTTCTTTCTTTTTGCGCAATAGGAATTCTTATTTTTTTATCATCAAACCAAAACGGAATGTTTTGGGATAATGTTTTGTTTGCTTCTAAAATGGGCAATCAACTCTACTACAATTCCATTTTTGATTGGACAATGCCAAATAGTTTTGACCCTGGACATCCTCCTTTTTTGGGGTTTTTATTAGCTGCAAGTTGGAAGGTTTTTGGTCACACTTTATTGGTTAGTCATTTAGTAATATTACCATTTAACATTGGGTTCTTTTATCAACTATTTAAATTTATTAGCTATTTTATTGATACCATTCAATTACAGTTTCTAGCATTTCTATTGATAATTATTGATCCAACAATATCTACGGCTTTTGTTTTAGTAAATCCAGAAATCATCATTATCTTCTTCTTTTTTCTGGCTGTAAACGGAATTCTATTCAAATCTAAAGTTCAGAAATTTATTGGTTTGCTTTTTTTAAGTATTATAACTTTTAGAAGCATGATGCTTTTTGGCGGTATATTCTTGTTTGAAATTTGCAATAAATTAATTCTAGAGAAAAAGAGATTTAAAGCTATACTTAATCTCAAGTTTATAGTTCCTTATATTATTGGATGTATTCCAGGAGTTCTTTTTGTTTTATGGCGATTGACAACAAAAGGTTGGTTACAAACGCATCCAGATTCGCCTTGGGCTGGTTATTGGCATTTTGCTGATTTTGAATTTTTTATTAGAAATTGCATTGTTTTAATTTGGAGATATTTAGATTTTGGCAGGGTTTTTATCTTCTTGTTTTTGACAATTAGTTTATTTCTTTTTCGTAAAAAAATAATCAAATCAATAAAAAATAAACAACTCATTTTACTAGGAATTACTTCTGTCTCAATTATCATTATTACAGTTTTAATTGCTACAAATGCTTTCGGTCATCGTTACTTTATCGTTTCGTATGTAGCATTTATCTTATTCGCTTGTAAAATCCTTCAAGAATTTTATAATCAGAAAAAATTAATTTATTCATTATTATTTATTGGTTTATTAACTGGAAATTTATGGATGTATCCAAAGAATCTTTCGCAAGGTTGGAACGCAACTTTAGGTCATTTACCTTATCATTCTTTACGAATAGAAGCCATTGATTATCTCAATAAAAATAACATTGATGTTGAAGACGTTGCTAGTTTTTTTCCGAATTATAATAATTTAGATTACATTGATTTTAAAGGTGATAAAAGATCATTTGCGAAATTTAACTCCAATAAAGAATATGTTTTTTACGCATCAGTTTATAATTTAACAGACGAAGAACAAAAATCGTTGGCAAATCATTATTCTGTCCTAAAACAATTTCATAAATTTAACACAACTATCAAAATTTATCTTAAAAAACCATGATTCTACTAGACGGTAAAGCAACATCAAATCAAATAAAAGAAGAAATAGCAGTTGAAGTTCAAAAATTAACTGCATCAGGAATTAAAGCGCCACATTTAGCAGCGATTTTAGTTGGAAGTAACGGCGCAAGTTTAACTTATGTAAACGCAAAAGTTAAAGCCTGTGCAAAAGCTGGTTTTGAATCTACTTTAGTTAAACTATCAGAAGAAATATCAGAAGTTGATTTGTTAAATGAAATTGAAAAATTAAACACGAATCCAGAAATTGATGGCTTTATTGTTCAGTTACCGTTACCTAAACACATCGATGAACAAAAAGTATTAATGGCTGTAAATCCTGATAAAGATGTTGACGGATTTCACCCAACAAATGTTGGAAAAATGGCATTAAATTTACCAACATTTTTACCTGCAACTCCATTCGGAATTTTAGAATTATTAGAACGTTATAAGGTAGAAACTAGCGGAAAACAAGTTGTTGTAATTGGTAGAAGTCATATCGTTGGAAGTCCAATGAGCATTTTAATGGCTCAAAAAAGAGCAGCCGGAAATGCAACGGTAACTATTACACACAGTAGAACTAAAAATTTAAAGGAAATTACATTACAAGCAGATATTATTGTTGCCGCATTAGGAATTCCGGAGTTTTTAACTGCTGACATGGTTAAAGATGGTGTTTCTGTAATTGATGTTGGAATAACACGAATTGCTGATGACACCAAAAAGAACGGCTTCCGTTTAGCAGGTGATGTTCATTTTGAATCTGTTTCTAAAAAATCTAGTTTTATTACACCTGTTCCCGGTGGTGTTGGACCGATGACAATTGCAATGTTGATGAAAAACACGTTACAAGCTGCCAGAAATAGAAGTTAAATTAATTCATTTTTGTACAATCAATTTTCCAAAATGGAAAAGAAATAGTTTCTTTTTCATCAACCCATTCACCAATCCATTTATATCCTTTTTGAGAAATATCATAAAATGTAAGCCTAGAAAATCCTTTTGCTCCATTTGGTGCGTTTTGCTTTTTATATAAAACTATTTTACCAGATTTTCGTTTTCCTTTCCAAATTTGTAATGGAGAAACAGTTGCTCCTGTTGAATAATAATGAACGTTCCATTCTTGATTTTTTACATCATATTGTCTAATACTTCCAGAATGTTTTTCATCTTCTTTTAGTGTTAAATCTTGTACCGCCATTCCGTTCATAATATATTTCCATTCCCAAGTCATTTTCACAGGTTTTGCC
>CAXICE010000030.1:0-13254 GCA_964022045.1 uncultured Polaribacter sp.
ACTTTGTTTTCCCATTGTGACCATCTATATGTATTGCTAATGGAAAATTCATCAATAATCAACAGCAAATCTTTGTTAAAAGTGTTTTCTTCAACTAAATAAGTGTTCGAACTGTTAAAAGATGCTTTTCTAAAATCGACTCTAAAATCGCCAAAATTATTTCCAAAAATACTGTTAAACATGGAAGTGTCTAAACCAAGACCTAAAAAACCGTTTCCGATAAATTCACCATGATCAAAATGAGTTTCTGCAATATTGTTGGTGTAAATTTCAATTTCGTTTCTTTTATTAGAAGAATTAAATGTAGAAAAAAACATGCTAAAACTTATGGAAGAAAAATTTTCTATAGAGCCAATATCTAGAACAACATCGCTATAAAAAGTTGTGTTGTAAAAACCAATATCTGGGTCATAATCTAAATATTTTGCCTCAAGTTCGTTAATTTGATCATTGCCTAAAACACTGGTGTCAATTTCTAAAACACCTTTAAAAACACAGTTAAAAAAAAGTACAGAAGTAATATCAGCAATAATTACATCTTTATTAAAAACAATGTTTTGAAATGCTATTGGCTGACCGATTTCATCTTTATTGTGTTCAAAATGAATGTTTACCAATTCTAATTGTTTGTCAATATAAATTGTGTCTTTTGGTTTAAAACGATATTGGTCATTGACAATTTCATAGGTAAAAGTGGTATCCTTTTTTTTGTCATAATAAATAAATGCGTCTTGCAACTGAAACACTGAATCTTTTTCTGCAGCAATTAGTTGGAAAAATTCGGTGTGCGAATATTTTTTAAGTTTTATTTTTTGACTAAAAAGAGTGATTGATACAAGGAGAAATACGAGTGTAATTGTTTTCTTCATGGGAAAAATGGATGCATTTAAAAATTGCAAAAAATAGTCATTTTATTGCAATTTTATAAGTTTAGTTTTTAGTTGATTAGCTTCTCAAAGTTAATTAATTTTTATTTGGAGTTCTACTTTATAAGAAAACTTTAAATTTGCTTATAAATTATCAGAATCGTTTTTATGAAAATAAATCAATTTTTAAAGTTTGAACCCATCCTAAAAGAGAAAATTTGGGGCGGAGAAAAATTAATAGAAGTTCTAAACAAAAACTCAATTAAAAAAAATATTGGTGAAAGTTGGGAAATTTCTGATGTTGAGAATGATACTTCTATTGTTGCAAACGGTAGTTTAAAAGGACAGAGCTTAAAACAATTAATAAGAGAGTTTAAAAGCGATTTAGTTGGAGAAAAAATCTACAATCATTTTGGAGAAAAGTTTCCACTTTTAATAAAATATATTGATGCTAAAGAAGCGTTGAGTATTCAATTACACCCTGATGATGTGCTGGCAAAAAAGCGCCATAATTCTTTTGGTAAAACAGAAATGTGGTACGTAATGCAAGCCGATGAAAAAGCCAATTTAATTGTTGGTTTTAAAAATAAAGTAAGTCCAAATGAATATGAACAACATGTAAAAAATAATAGTTTATTATCTGTTTTAAATGTTGATGAAGTTTCTGAAGGCGATGTGTATTTTATTGAGCCAGGAAAAATTCATGCTATTGGTGCTGGTGTTTTATTGGCGGAAATTCAGCAAACCTCTGATGTTACCTATAGAATTTATGATTGGGAAAGACCAAATCCAGACGGAACATTCCGTGATTTACACACCAAAGAAGCTATTGATGCGATTGACTATTCTGTAAAAGATTCTTACAACTCAAAGTATAATAAAGAAGAAAATACAGCTTCAGAAATGGTTTCGTGTCCGTATTTTACAACGAACATTTTACCGATTACAAAAACCTTAAATATCAATCATTCAGATAAAGATTCTTTTGTGATTTATATGTGTGTAAAAGGAAATGCTACTTTTTCGCATCAAAATAATGAAGAAAAATTAAGGTACGGAGAAACAATTCTAATTCCTGCTTGTATCAAAGAGTTTGAAATTTCTACTACAACAAACTCAGAATTATTAGAAGTTTTTATCAAATAAAACTGTCAATAACTTCATTTTTTAGTGTTTAAATTCAAGGATTAATTCTTTATCTTTGATGCTTAATTTAAAAACATAAAGAATGCCAGGATTTGAATTATTTGGAGACGCAGAGCGCAAAGAAGTAAACGATGTTTTAGAAAGCGGAGTTTTAATGCGTTATGGATTTGATGGAGCTAGAAACGGACATTGGAAAGCAAAAGAATTAGAGCAAGAATTACAAGATAACTTAGGCGTAAAGCACGCACAATTAACAAGTAGCGGAACTACAGCTTTAAATGTAGCATTAGCTGTTTTAGGAGTTGGAGCAGGAGATGAGGTGATTATGCCAACTTTTACTTTTGTTGCTAGTTTCGAATCTATTTTAGCTGCTGGAGCAACACCAATTTTAGTAGAAATTGATGATACGTTGACTTTGTGTCCAAA
Organism: uncultured Polaribacter sp.; assembly: GCA_964022045.1. Classification (GTDB taxonomy): domain Bacteria; phylum Bacteroidota; class Bacteroidia; order Flavobacteriales; family Flavobacteriaceae; genus Polaribacter. The sequence goes on from CAXICE010000030.1 coordinate 2,439, forward strand.
AGCTGTTGAAGCTGCAATTACTGATAAAACAAAAGTAATTATGCCAGTTCACATGTGTGGTTCTATGGCAGATTTAGATGCGTTAAAAGCTATTTGCGATAAACATAATTTAATTTTATTAGAAGATGCTTGTCAAGCAATTGGGGGTTCTTATAAAGGACAAAAGTTAGGAACTATTGGAGATGCAGGTTGTTTTTCTTTTGACTATGTAAAGACAATTACGTGTGGTGAAGGTGGAGCAATGATTACAAACGATCCAAATTTAGCTGTAAATGCAGATCATTATACAGATCACGGTCACGATCATGTTGGAAATGATAGAGGTGCAGAATCGCATCCTTTCTTAGGATATAATTTTAGAATTTCTGAATTAAATGCTGCAGTTGGTTTAGCACAAGTTCGTCGTTTAGATGATTTTGTAGCAACACAACGTAAAAATAAAAAAGTATTAAAAGATGCATTAAGAACTATTCCTGAAGTTTCTTTTAGAAGAATTCCGGATGAAGCTGGAGATAGCGCAGGATTTTTATCATTCTTTATGCCAACAAAAGAGTTGACAGACAAAGTTGTGGCAGCGTTTAAAGAACACGGTGTTGATGCATATTGGAATTATTACGAAAACGATTGGCATTATGTTCGTAAATGGAATCACTTAAAAGATCAAGTTTCTTTGTTTCCATTATCAAACGAAATCAAAACAGGAATGCAAGATTTAAATACTACTCAGTTTCCACAATCAGACGATATTATTTCAAGAAATATTTCTTGTTTAATCAAATTATCTTGGACAGAGGAACAACTAAACGAAAGAGCAGCAAATATGGTTGCAGCAATTAAATCGGTTTTATAATATGAAAATTATTGCAATGATTCCGGCTCGTTATGGAGCAACTCGATTTCCAGGAAAATTAATGGCAGATTTAGGTGGTAAACCTGTAATTGTTAGGACGTATGAAGCAACGGTTGCTACCAATCTTTTTGATGAAGTGTATGTAGTTACCGATAGTGAAATCATACAAAATGAAGTGGAAAAGTTTGGAGGAAAAGCAATAATGAGTATTAAAGAACACGAATGTGGTTCTGATAGAATTGCCGAAGCTGTTGAGCATTTAGATGTTGATATTGTAGTAAATGTGCAAGGTGATGAGCCTTTTGTAAAAAAAGAACCATTAGTAAAAGTCTTAGAAGTTTTTAAAGGCGATGACGCAAAGCAAATCGATTTGGCTTCGTTAATGCAAGAAATTACAGATTGGAAAGACATTACAGATCCTAATTATGTAAAAGTAATTGTTGATGAAAATGATTTTGCATTGTACTTTTCGCGTTCGCCAATTCCGTATCCAAGAGATAAAAATGCTGGCGCAAGATATTTTGAACATATCGGTGTGTACGCCTTTAGAAAACAAGCCATTTTAGATTTTTATAATTTACCAATGCGATCTTTAGAAGCAACGGAAAAAATAGAATGTATTCGTTATTTAGAATACGGAAAGAAAATAAAAATGGTAGAAACAGATTTTATGGGAATCGAAATTGATACGCCAGAAGATTTGATAAAAGCACAAAAATATTTAGATAAATAAATCAACAACCTCGTAATTTTTTACGAGGTTTTTTAATATAAAAAATGTACAAAAACATTCAAGTAATTGCTTTTGATGCCGACGATACATTGTGGGTAAACGAAACCTATTTTAGAGAAGCAGAGCATCAGTTTGCAAAACTGTTATCAAATTTTGAAACAGTAAATAAAACCGAACAAGAATTGTTTAAAATGGAAATTAAAAACCTTCCGTTATATGGTTATGGTGTAAAAGGTTTTATGTTGTCGATGGTAGAATGTGCGCTAGAAATTTCTAATAATAAATTACACCCGAAGTTGATGAATGATATTTTAAACATCGGAAAAGAAATGTTAGAAAAGCCAATTGAATTGCTTGATGATGTTGAAGATGTTTTAAAATCGTTACACGGAAAATACAAGTTAATTGTAGCAACAAAAGGAGATTTGTTAGATCAAGAACGTAAATTAGAAAAATCTGGATTGTTACAATATTTTCATCATATAGAAGTAATGAGCGACAAAAAAGAAGCTGATTATAAAAAGTTAATTAGACATTTAGATATAGAATCAAATCAATTATTAATGGTTGGAAATTCGTTACGTTCAGATGTTTTACCGTTGGTAAATATTGGTGCATCGGCAATTCATGTGCCGTTTCATACAACTTGGGCGCATGAAGAAGTATCAAAAGAAGAGCAAGAAAAAAGCGATTATCAAACAGTAAAAAATGTATCAGAAATACTTTCTTTTCTTTAGATTGATGTATTTTTGTGCAAATTAAAATAGACACAATGAGTTTTAGAAATTTTCCAATGGTTCCTCGCGTAGTTTTCGGTAGAGGATGTTTTAATCAATTAGACGAAATATTAGCACCAAAACGTACAAGCGAAAAATCGCCATTTATCTTTATTGTAGATGACGTTTTTAAAGGAAACGACTGGTTAATTAGTAGAATTCCGTTGCATTTTAATGATAAAATTATCTACGTAAGCGCAGAAGAAGAACCAAAAACAAGTTATGTTGATGCATACAGAGATGATTTGGTTGCCGAGTTTGATGAAATTCCGTCTGGAATTATCGGAATTGGTGGTGGAACGATGTTAGATTATGCGAAAGCAATTTCGTTAATGTTAACAAATCCAGGAAGCTCTGCAGATTATCAAGGTTGGGATTTAGTAAAAAACCAAGGTGTTTATCATGTTGGAATTCCGACAATTTCTGGAACAGGAGCAGAAGTTTCTAGAACAACTGTTTTAACAGGACCAGAACGTAAATTAGGAATGAATTCTGATTATACACCGTTTGATCAAGTGGTTTTAGATCCAGAATTATGTAAAGATGTGCCAACAAATCAATGGTTTTATACAGGAATGGATTGTTATATTCACTGTATAGAATCGTTAACAGGAACATTTTTAAATGCATTTAGTCAGAGTTACGGAGAGAAATCGTTGGATTTATGTAGAGAAGTGTATTTAGAAAAGGATGAGCGTGATGAAGATGGTCAAGACAAATTAATGATGGCTTCTTGGCATGGCGGAATGAGTATTGCTTATTCTCAAGTTGGTGTTGCACATGCAATGAGTTATGGTTTATCTTATCTATTAGGAACAAAACACGGCATCGGAAATTGTATCGTCTTTGATCAATTAGAAGAATTTTATCCAGAAGGTGTTGCTGAATTTAAACAAATGGTTAAAAAACATAATATTGATATTCCTAAAGGTTTGTGTAAAGATTTAACAGACAAAGAATTTGATATTATGATAGATGTTTCGTTAAGTTTAGTTCCTTTATGGGAAAATGCTTTAGGTGATGATTGGCAAAAAACAATTACTCGCGAAAAATTAAGATCGATGTACGAAAAAATGTAATTTTTAATTGCGTTTTAAATCAATAAATTATAGTAAATTTGCATCCAAAATAAGAAGATTATGGCAAGCGTAAAAAATTTAAAAAAAGACATTAATTATACTTTAGGAGATATTATTGAAGAGTGTTATATCGCTCAAATGTTAGCTCCTGAAAACTCAGAAAAAACAGAAGCTATTATAGATGAAGCTATCACAACTTTTGATGATTTAATTGAAAAATTACATGCAAAAAATGTTGAAAATAAAAGAGCTCATTTTAAAGCAATTAATGCTGAGTTAGAAACAAAAGCAAATGTTTTAGTAGAGAAACTTAACAAACTATAACGTTATATTAACGTAATTTTATAAAATCATCTTTTTTTAAAGATGATTTTTTTTGTATTTTTATATCAGTTAAATACTAAAGAAAAAGATCAATCGTTTAACTTAATAATACCCTATAATTAAGTATGGCAAGAGCAATGTTTGAGTACACTAAAACGGTACTAAAAAAAGTGAGTTTCAATGCAGATTTATTCTGTAAAGAATTAGAAAAAGCACTATCAAGATTATTACCTCACGAAGTAAGTGAACTAACCATTTGGATTAAGCAGTTTACTTCTAATAAACCAGAGTTGTTTATTTGTATGGCTTTGATAGATAAAGAATAAAAAAAAAGGAGAACTAAATTTAGTTCTCCTTTTTTTTATAATAGATTATTTTTTATCATTTGGTTTTCGACTTCTATATCTTTTCATCATTTGTCTGTTAAAGTCTCTTTCTGTCATTTGTAATTTCACCATTTTTTTATAGGAAATTACTTTTTTAAGAGCATTTTGATATCTAACATTTGTTTCATAAACTAATTTTTCTAAAGAAAGCATGTCTTTTGTAAACGCTTCAGCTTGCTTTTCTGTTAGGTTGTCTATTCCGCCTAAGCCATTAATTTTCTTTTTCATGTTTGTTCTCTCAACATGATATAATTTATAGCGTTCTTTTTCAAACTTGTTATAAATAGGCCAAAATTTAGAAGCCTCTTCTGATGTTAAAGCAAGTTTTTCTGTAATGTAAGAAACCTTTAATGCTTTAATTCTTTTGCTTCCTCCTCTTTTTTCTTGCGCAAACATTTGCATACTTATAAATAGTACAAAAACAAGTGTAAATATGTGTGTTTTTTTATTCATTATGATTCTATTTCTGTTAATAATGTAGAATTATCTATAGTATTTAAATACTCAAATATATCTTCATTTTTTATAGATGCATCTTCTTCTAACACATTAATTTCTTTAAAATCTGCATCAACAAAATTAATTATTGATGTATTGCTCTTTAAATAACTTTCATCTAACCAATTCTCCATTTCTTCTGAAGAAATAGATTCAAAAGAAGCTGTTTCTGAAAACGAAAAGGTATTCAATCCAATAAAAAGTAAAACGCTAGCCGCAGCTGCAGCCGGAATTACTTTTAATATTCTTGATCTTAACGAAATTACTTTTACTTCTTTTTTAGGGAAATCAATCTTAGTAAATAATGAATCTTCAAAATTATTAAAATAGTCTTTAGGAGCGGTAAATGCATTTTCTTTAGAAAAGCTCTGTGCTTTTATATTAGAAAACACAGCATCTTCAACAGAATCAAAGTAATTTTCTGGTGTAGAAAAACCACTTTTATGCTGAGTCATGCTTTTAATTTGCTCTAAACTATGTTTATTTTTTGTATTCATTTTATTCTTAGACTATAAACTCTTAAAAAGGTTTAATTAATGTGCATTATTTTTTATATAATCTTCTATTTTTTTTACTGCATGAAAATAAGATGCTTTTAAAGCACCCTCTGATGTTTCTAATATTTCTGAAATTTCTTTGTATTTTAACTCATCAAAATACTTCATATTAAAAACCAATTGCTGCTTTGTTGGTAAGGTTTTTATTGCTTTTTGTAAAATGATTTGAATTTCATCTCCATCAAAATGTAAATCGTTGTCTAAGTTTGATACTAAATTATATTGATAATCAGATATATCAACATTATTTTCTTTTGCTCTTTTGTTGATAAAAGTAATCGATTCGTTTGTCGCAATTCTGTACATCCAAGAAAATAATTGACTTTCTTGTTTAAAGTTATCTATTCCTTTAAAAACTTTTATAAAAGTATTTTGAAGTACATCATCTGCATCATCATGTGAAACAACAATTTTACGGATATGCCAATACAAACGTTCTTTGTAAGTTGTTACAAGCTTTCTGAATGCTTGTTCCTTAGTTTTAACGTTTTGTAGCTGTTCAATAAAATTTATTTCTTCTACCAACAAGTTGTTTATGTCTTAGACAATTGAAAATGTAAAAGGTTTAAAATAGAAACTATTTATTTATCTTTTTTCTTTTTGTATACCCAAAAAGTCTGTCTTTTTTAATCAATTCAGCAATTCCCTCTGGCAGCATTTCTTCCCAGCCATCTTGATTTGTAGTAATCATTTTTAAAACTTTTCTAGAGAAAATATGAAGAATATCTGGATTGTAATCTAGAATATCGATAAGTTTTCCATTGTTTTTAAAGAATTTATACAACTCTTTCATTCTTGGGTGTACTTTTAAGTTTTCGCTAGTAATGTACTCTCCAGAATCACCATCCTTATAAGGAAACATATAAACTTTTAAATCTTTGTAAAAAAGTTTTCCGAAAGCTTCTAGAATTCCTCCACTAACATTTCGGTAATATTTTTCATCAAAAATCTGAATTAAGTTATAGACTCCCATAGCCAACGCCATACGTTCTTTAGTAAACTCACTAAAATATTCTACTAACTTATAGTATTCTTGGAAATTGGTAATCATTACGTTTTGACCAAGAGAGCATAATAGTTCTGCTCTGTCTAAGAAATCCCTTTCGTTAATTTCTCCTTCAGCTCTTAAATTAGCTAAAGTGATTTCAAAAATAATTTGTGAATTTTTTGGATCTACTTTCTTTTCATCAAAGAACATTTTCTTTGATTTTTCAAACATATCCATGTTTACCTTCGTAACTGGTCTAAAACTACCACGTAGGGCTAAAATATTTTTTTTGTATAAAACTTGAGCTGGTAATAAATTGTTTCCATCTGAATCAAACATTACAGCATTTGTCATTCCGTTTTTAACCAATTGTAAACTCATCAAGCGATTATCTACATACATAAAACGTGGGCCAGAAAAATTAATCATATCAATTTCTAGCTGATCTTTATCTAAGTTATCATAAAAAGAGCGTACCAAATCTTTAGGGTTATCATTTAAATAATAAGCACCATAAATAAGATTAACTCCTAAAACACCAAGTGTTTCTTGTTGTAAACGTGCATCGGTTTCTTTAAAACGTAAGTGTAATACAATTTCATTATAATCTTCTAAAGGATCTAATTGAAAACGAATTCCAACCCAACCATGACCTTTAAATTTCTTACTAAAATTTATAGTTGCAACTGTATTGGCATAGCTAAAAAATAGTTTTTCAGGATGCTTTTTTCTGCTTAATCGCTCTTCAATCAAATCAATTTCATGAGTAAGCATTGTTTTTAATCTTGGCTCTGTAACATATCTATTATCAGACTCTACACCGTAAATTGCATCAGAGAAATCTTTATCATAAGCACTCATTGCTTTTGCAATAGTACCAGAAGCACCACCAGCTCTAAAAAAATTACGAACGGTTTCTTGACCAGCTCCAATTTCAGCAAAGGTTCCGTAAATATGTGCATTTAAGTTTACACGTAAAGCTTTGCTTTTTGTAGATGGAACTGGGGTAATTTTCTGATCTCCTTTTAAAGTAATTGCCATTGATTAAGTTTTATATAACAAATGTACTAAAATTAAGCTTTTCTAGTCAATTTTTATCTTATTTTTGTATGGATTTAGAACACTTTTATCGTTTATGAAAATTACTTTTTTAGGTACAGGAACTTCACAAGGAATACCAATGATTGCAAATAATCATCCGGTTTGTTTGTCTAAAAACTCAAAGGATAAAAGATTGCGTTCTTCTGTAATGATTTCTTGGAATGATAACAAATATATTGTTGATTGCGGCCCAGATTTTAGACAACAAATGTTACGTGAAAATGTACAATCTATAAACGGTGTTTTATTTACGCACGAGCATTCTGATCACACCGCAGGTTTTGATGATGTGCGTCCGTTTAGCTATCAAATGGGCGAAGTGCCAATCTATTTAGATAAAAGAACATTAAAAAGTTTAGAACAACGTTTCGAGTATATTTTTAGAAAAGAAAATCGTTATCCTGGCGCGCCAAAAGTTGCTGTAAATCTAGTTGATACAACTCCTTTTTCTTTGGATGGAGTAGCAGTAACTCCAATTGAAGTTTTACACGGAGATTTACCTGTAACCTGTTACCGTTTTAATGAGATTGCATATTTAACGGATGTAAAAACTATTTCTGATACCGAAAAGGAAAAATTAAAAGGACTAAAAGTGTTAATTGTAAATGCACTACGACAAGAAGCGCATCCAACACATTTTAATTTAGAAGAAGCCTTAGGTTTTGTAAAAGAAATACAGCCAGAACGCACTTATTTTTCTCACATTAGCCATAAATTAGGTTTTCATGATGAAGTTGAAAAAACATTGCCAGAAAATGTGTTTTTAGCTTTTGATGGATTGAAAATTGAAGTGTAAAAATTTAATTTTTAATTATTTTTTTTACAATAAACCCATTTTCATTTTCAATTTTTAAAATATAAATCCCTTTTGTTAAAGTTGAAATATTGATGAGTGTTTCTTTTTTATTTGATTCTTCTACATAAAGCAACTGACTTGTTAAATTGCTTATTGTTATTATGTTATAATCATTAAATTTTTGTGTAATAGTAATTAAGTTTTTTACAGGATTTGGATATGTTTTTATTCTATTTAGATTAAAATCATCAACACTTAATGAGCAAGAATTACTATTAACTAAGCCGGTTTTAGAAGCAGAAATTGCGACTAATAATCTTGATATTTTATAAAAATATTCAAGATCTAAAGTGCTAACTTTGTCTTGTGCTGTATGGTAATGAGGTGTTAAATCTTGTGTTGTAGTTGCTTCAGACAACATTATAGAAGTGTAATTGTTATTCCAAAAACTCGCGTTATCACTTTGTTCAATTCCTGGATTAACAACAGTTGGAGTTAAACCAATAGTTTTATGAGTGTTTAGAATTGTTAAAATATCATCTTTTAAGACCAATGAATTTGCTACGTTTTTAGTATGTATAGGAATGTTATTATTTTGGTCTTTGTCGTATCCAATCATATCTAAATTGATGACTCCTAAAATATTTTTATTCTTTAACCTTGCATCTGTAGCATAATTTTTAGAGCCAATTAAACCTTCTTCTTCTTCATCCCAAAAAGCGTAAATTATTGTATTCTCTATGCAGTATTTAGAAAGTATTCTTGCGGTTTCTAAAATTGCAGCTGTACCTGTTGCATTATCATCTGCAGAGTAATTTGCTACAGAATCATAATGAGCGCTTAAAATATATACATCATTTGGGTTTGATAAGCCAGTTTGTGTAGCAATAATGTTTCTTCCTGTTGCACTGTAATTATCTTCAACGACATTTAAATTACCATAACTATTTAGCTTCTGTTTTAAGTAATCTGCTGCTAAATTATTTCCTAATTGACTAACTCTGTTTTTAATAATAACATTGTTGCCATTAACTATAGTAAAGGTTTCTCCTGAAAATTCATTTAGAATTAAATTTAAGTTGGTTGTATTTACTTCATTAATTAACCCACTTATAGTTTGAGACATAATAAATGAAGAATATAATAACAGTATAAAGAGTAAGCTTTTTTTAATGATTTTATGATGCATTCAAATATTATAATTTGGAAGAGACCAAATTACGAATAAATATTTATTTAAGTTTTTTTCATATAAACCTCTGATCAGGTTTATAAGACGAAGTTTAATGAAAATTACCTAAAATGTATTTTTAACTTTCAATGAACTCAAATTTTAGATTTTTTAGCACTCTGCTAAGGGGTTTGTATGTTGTTTAGTGTTTTATTCTCACGAATCATAGAAATTCCTATCCATAAAAACCATATTATTTGACTAATTCCGAAAATTTCTGTAAAAATATCTAATGGGTAAATTGTTAGTATTCCTGCTATTCCAACTATGATTCCAAGTGAATTCAATAATTTTGAAAATAAATGTGATTTTAAGGCTATTGAACTAATCAATAGCATCCAAATTCCACCAACAATTTCATTTCCACCTCCAAGTCCTTCAGAAACAATATTTATACTGGACCATATTAACATCGCATTTTCAGGTTCTTTAACTCCAATGTCAAGCATTGAATTTAAGCCAATGTTTACTATCATTCCACTAGCGATAACTAGTCCTACCCAAATCATTCCAAAAAATGAAGCCAAACTCGAGAGAATTGGTGATCTGTTTTTTAATAGTTGATGAATTACTAAAACCAAGATTGATAATATAATTCCAAAGAGCACATAAATGATAAGGTTAAGTATTGATAATGTTGCGTAGTTATTAGTTAGGAAATTCAATTGTTCTACTGCGCTAGCATCTGCATTGGGGTAAACTAATATTCCACCATATATCACAAATGCAAAAATGTAAATTAGAGCTTCAAGAATAGAACATATTCCACCTACTTTTTGTAATTTTTTTAATTCCATTTTTCTAACTTTTCTCTAAAGACGATTTAATTTTGATGTTGTTACAAGGTTTTTTTCAAATGCTTTTTCAAAACTTCAATTTCGTCTCTAAATTGTGCAGCTGTTAAAAAGTCTAAGGCTTTGGCAGCCAACTCCATGTTTTTACGAGTTTCTCTAATTCGCTTTTCAATCTCTGGCTTTGGTAAATACTCTAATTCTTGTTCTGCTGCTTTGTTGATAGCATTATCATAATGAAAAGAAGAAACCGCATTTTTGGTCAACGAATTGTCAATTGCTTTGGTGATCTGAGTAGGCGTAATGTTATTTTCAGTATTATAACTGATTTGTTTTTCGCGTCTTCTATTGGTTTCGTCAATGGTTTTTTGCATGCTATTTGTCATTTTATCAGCATACATAATTGCCAAACCATTTACATTTCTTGCCGCTCTACCAATAGTTTGTGTTAACGATCTGTGCGAACGTAAAAAACCTTCTTTATCAGCATCTAAAATAGCCACTAAAGAAACTTCTGGTAAGTCCAAACCTTCTCTAAGTAAATTCACTCCAATTAAAACATCGAAAAGTCCTTTTCGTAAATCTTGCATAATTTCTACACGTTCTAAAGTATCAACATCAGAATGAATATAACGACAACGCACTTGAATTCTAGTTAAGTATTTTGCTAATTCCTCAGCCATTCTTTTGGTTAGCGTTGTCACCA
>CAXICE010000031.1:0-13240 GCA_964022045.1 uncultured Polaribacter sp.
AATCTGGAAAGTTATTTTGAGTAATCATTAACCACAATTCGTACAAAGTATGGTTAGAACTTACTTCTTTTAACTTCTCAAAATAATCTCCATCAATTTTGTGATTAATAGAACATAATGGATGCGTATTAGAAACTTCAGCACAATTTTCAATGGCAGTTTTTACGTCATCAATTCCAATACTTTTTCTGGCACTAATTAAAACTACTTCGGTTTGCAGCTCTTTTTGCAACGTTTCAACATCCAAAGAAATACCTTTTCTTTCCATTTGATCTGACATGTTTATTGCCAAAACAATCGGAATTTCTAAATCTTTTACTTGCGAAAATAAAAACAGGTTTCTCTTTAAATTTTCGATATCTGCAACTACTACAATAATATCTGGAAAATCTTTATCTGTGGTATTTAATAAAGAAGTTAGCACAATACTTTCGTCTACAGAAGTCGGATTGATGCTGTAAGTTCCAGGTAAATCTGTAATGATTGCTGTTTTATTGTTTGATAATTTACAAGTTCCCTGCTTTTTATCTACGGTAACTCCAGGATAATTCCCAACCTTTTGCGTTAAACCTGTAAGTTGATTAAATAGCGAAGTTTTTCCTGTGTTTGGATTACCAATTAAAGCTACTTTTATAGGTTTTGAGTTTTCCATAAAGTTAACTTTTGGTAATTTTTATTTGTGATGCCATTTCTTTTCTAATTGCTAAATGACTTCCGTTTACACAGATGTATAATGGATCTTTTAATGGCGCAACTTGCAGTAATTCTACTTCAACTCCTGGTAAACACCCCATTTCCAATAATTTAAGCGGAATAACATCTAACGACTCCTCAGAAATAATTCCGATTTCTCCTTTTACTAAAGTTGCAATTGTGTTCAAAAATCCTTGTTTTAAAGACTACAAAGATACGTGTTTAGAATGATTCTAAACAAAAAAATAGTGCTTATTTACGATTATATTCTTCTTTTAACAAAGCAATATCTGCAATTACTTTTTTCATGTCTTCTTTCTCGGTTCCGTCATAATAACCACGAATTCTTCGGTCTTTATCAACTAGTACAAATTGCTCTGTGTGAATAAAGTCATTTTCATCGCCATTTCCTTCATCCAACACCGCAAAATAATTTTTTCTGGCCAATTCGTAAATGTGTTTTTTAGAGCCAGTTGCTACATTCCATTTTCCATCAATTACACCTTTTCTTAGCGCATATTCTTTTAAGACAGAAACACTATCCATAACCGGAGTAACAGAGTGAGATAAGAACATAATATCCGTATCGTTTTTGTAATATTCTTGCAATTCGCTCATGTTATAAGCCATAGCAATACAAATGGTTTGGCATCGTGTAAAAAAGAAATCAGCAATATAGATTTTGTCTTTATAAGTATCGTTTGTGATGGTTTCTCCATTTTGATTGATCAAACTAAAATTACCAATTGTATGGTTTTTTTGAATGTGTTTTACAGAAGCATCTACCAACTTTGGGTTTACATCCGAAGGACTATAAATTGGTAATCTTTTATCAACAGATAATAAATTGTAAAAAACCGTTAATGCAATTACAGAAAAAACTGCAAAAAAAATGATCAATGAAAGTGATTTTTTTACTGAGAAGAACCCCATTTTTAATTGTGTTTTAATATTGCAAAATTACGTGATAATCTTCTTTAAATAAAGCAAAATCAAAGAATTTGGGATAAATCTTTGTTAAAAACAATAATAGAGCTCTTTTGCTATTTTACAACTCTTATTAAAAACGTACATTTGTCCGATTAAAAAAGAAAAAATATTACATGGAAATATTAATTAAGGCTTCTCAATTCATTTTAAGTTTATCACTTTTGATTGTTTTGCATGAATTAGGGCACTTTATACCAGCAAAATTATTTAAAACTAGAGTAGAAAAATTCTACTTATTTTTCGATTATAAATTCTCATTAATTAAGAAAAAAGTTGGCGAAACTGTTTACGGAATTGGTTGGATTCCACTTGGAGGATATGTAAAAATATCTGGAATGATTGATGAAAGTATGGATACCGAGCAAATGGCTTTACCGCCACAACCTTGGGAATTTAGATCTAAACCGGCTTGGCAACGTTTAATAATTATGTTAGGTGGTGTAATTGTAAACTTTATTTTAGGGATTTTTATCTACATTATGTTGATGTACGCTTACGGAGAAAACTTTTTACCAAATAAAAATGTAAAAGGCGGGATTTGGGTGCAAGATTCTTTAGGAACTTCTTTAGGTTTAAAAACGGGTGATAAAGTTTTAACAATTGATGGAAACGAAATTAGAAAATTTGCCAATTTACCAATTGAATTCATTAACGGAAATAATTATACCATTGAAAGAAATGGTGTAGTAATTGAAAAAGAAATTCCGATTGATTTTATCTCAAAATTAATTGAAAGAGGTAAAAACGAAGGTTCTTTTTTACTACCAAGATATCCTTTTATGATTGGTAAAGTTTCTGATGATTCTCCAAATTTAAACAGCGGATTATTACAAAAAGACATTATTACAGCAATTAATAATGAGTCAATAACTTATTATGATGAAGCTAAAGACATCTTAAATAAATACAAAAATCAAGATATTGCACTTACCATAAAACGCGGAAGTGAAATCAAAGAGATTCCTGTAAAAATTACAAGTGAAGGCGCAATTGGTGTACAATTAGCAAGACTTTCTGTTACTGATATGGAAAGGCTAGGTTATTACGATTTAGAAAATATTGAGTATACTTTTGGAGAAGCAATCCCTGCCGGATTAAATAAATCTTGGAGCACTTTAACAGGTTATGTAAAACAATTAAAGAAAATATTTAATCCAAGTACTGGAGCATATAAAGGCTTAGGTGGTTTTATTTCTATTGGAAGTATTTTTCCGTCAGAATTTAGCTGGCAAACTTTCTGGAGCATTACAGCATTTTTATCAATTATGTTAGGTTTTATGAACTTATTACCAATTCCTGCTCTAGATGGTGGACACGTTGTGTTTACATTATGGGAAATGATAACTGGTAAAAAACCTGGTGATAAATTCTTAGAATATGCACAAATAGTTGGATTCTTTTTACTGATTGCATTGTTACTCTTTGCAAACGGAAATGATATTTATAGATGGCTTTTTAAATAGAATTAGTTAAAAACACATAAAACAAAAAGCTCTTGAGAAATCAAGAGCTTTTTGTTTTTACCTTAAAAGGTTTCTTAAGAAATGAATGCCATATATAATTTTGACTACATTTATCGCACTCATAAAATTTAAAACCAGAAATGTATTTAAATACACCTCTTCGCTTTAATCTATGTCTTGAATACGATTTACAATTAGGACAAAATTTCATAATCAGGGAACAAATTAAATGCAAATTTACAGTAAACAATTAAATCAAGAGTACGTATGAGTACTTAGCTTAAGTGTAAAAAGCATTAATTTAAACCCGCAAAAAAGGCTAAAATTTATAGGTTACATCTAGTAAAAAATTAGATTTTGGCATAGGCACCAAATTCGTTTCTGTATACTCTTTATCAAATATATTGTTTCCAATAAGAGATACATTAAAAGGTTTTAAATTTAATGTAAACATTATATCTACAATACCATAACTCTCGCCAGTAGACCTTTCTGAGAATTTATAAATAACACTTTGGCTTACATTTTTAAAGAACTGAGATCTAAATGTTGATGTAAAATGATGCTTTAATGAATTGATAGAGTATCTAGAGAAATTAGCATTTACTTTGTCTAAATTTTCATCTAAATAAGTGTAACCAAAGGTGAAGTTTTGTGTAAAATCTTTTACTTTATAACGAAACGATCCGTTAAATTCAAATCCGAAAGAGTTTAAATCTTGAATATTTGTTGCCTCCCATTTATCGTTAGCATTTGCTTTAACATAGTCAATTAAGTTGTTAGAATCTCTATTAAAAACAGCTGCTGAAAAATCTATTTTTGATGATGAATATTTTAATCCCAATTCTTCAGAAATTGCCTCTTCTGGATTTAAATTTGCATTACCCAATGTTGTTGGATCACTATAAAATAAATCTGTATAAGTAGGAATTCTATAAGTATATCCAGCATTTGCATACATTTTTAAGTTTTCACTTAAAGTAAACCCAATATCAACTCCTGGAAATGCATGGAACTTAAAATCTGAAAAATAATTAATAGCTACTCCTGGAGTAATATCTATTTTATCATTCAGTAATTTAAATCGATGCTCTAAAAACATATTTGCCATAAAACGATCTCTAGAACCTAAGTTATTACTTGTTAAAAACACTTTTGCAATATCAATTCCAAAACCTGTAATTCCTAAAGAAGAACTATATGACGCATTTAACTCAGCTCCAACTTTATTCGCTATATGTAAGTTTCTATAAACAGAAGGATTATTACGAATAAAAACATACATGTCTTGATTTCTTTTCCAATAAAATCTTGGCTTTAAAGTAAGTTTATCACCTTTAATAACTGTTGATAAACCAACTAAACTAGATTGTGTTTCTTCGTATTGATTGATTGCAGAAGGTGATGCGTAAAATCCATTTGCACCAAAATTTCTTTCTGTAAAGAACCCGATAAAATTAATTGGAGTATTATTTTTATTAAATGTATTCTTTATAAAATAATTTTGATTTTTAAAGTCTGTATTGTGTCTATATCCATCTGATGAGTTTATAGATGCGTGCGCAATAACCGAACTATTTTTAAGGTTTTTCCCAACAGTAATCGCACCATTTTTCTGTCCAAAAGAACCTATTTGAACTCCAGCAGAATTTACATTATTGGCATTCTTTTTAGTAACAATATTAATGGCTCCTGTAAATGCATTCTGTCCAAAAATACGTGCCGCTGCTCCTTTAATAATTTCTACACGCTCAATAACATCAATTGGCAAAGCCATATTCATCGTATGATGTCCTGTTTGTGGATCTTCTACTTTAATTCCATCAATTAATAATAATGTTTGATCAAAACTCCCGCCACGAATGTATAAATCTGCTTGCATTCCGCTTACACCTCTTCTTCGCATATCTACACCAGCAACTTGTTGCAGTAAATCTGTAACATTAGTTACAGCACTTTGTTTTATTTGTTTAGCTGTTATTACAGAAATAGTTCTAGAATTTTGTTTAAAAGGTAAATCTATTCTACTAGAAGTAATAATAACTTCTTTTAATGTATCATTCTTTACAGAATTATCTTGTGCTTTTACTTGAAAAACAACAAGCAATAATGTGATTATTAAGGTAATTTTAATTTTCATATATCTTGATTTATAAACGTTGCAAAAATCGTAACTTTCCGGACGATTAAACTAGTCCAGTTTTAAAATGATAGATAGTCCGGTTAATAATATTTTGAAACAGTTAATAGATTTTGATAAAAACCTATCTCAACCTTTATACATACAGGTTTCACAGCAAATTATAAACGCAATACAACGTAGGTATTTAACCAAAGGAACAAAGTTACCAGGAACTCGTATGTTTAGTCAGATATTAAATATTCATAGAAATACTGCTGTTGCTATTTACGAAGAATTAGCTTCTCAAGGTTGGGTAGAAATTATACCCAATAAAGGAACTTTTGTTTTAGAACCAGAACAAAAAACAGCAAAAATAAAAGCAACCTCACAAAAGATAAATGAGGCATACACATACGCAAAAACAACAGGATTTCCTTTTCAAGAATCGTTTCATTTAGCATCAACGATTCAATTAACAAACTCAAAGTATTCTATTAACGAAGGAAGTCCAGATTTACGTTTACATCCTGTTCATCAATTTACAAGATGGTATAGTGCTGCCATGAAACGAAAAACACTAATAAAAAAATGGAACAGACCAAACGAATCGTCTAATTCATTATTCCAAACGCAACTTTGTAATTATTTAAATGCAACTAGAGGTTTTCATATAAACCCAAACAATCTAGTAAGTACACGTAGTACAGAAATGAGTTTGTACATCGTTTCTCAATTGTTGATAAAACAAAACGACGTAGTATTAGTAGGAAATTTAAGTAATTATGCATCTAATATGATTTTTCAACAAGCTGGTGCAGACATTAAAACAATTCCTGTTGATAAAAACGGTTTAGATGTTGAATACATAAAAAAACATTTTGAAAAAGGAAGTATTCGGTCAGTTTATGTATGTGCACATAGAGATTATCCAACAATAGTAACATTAAGTGCAGAACGCCGTTTGCAGTTGTTACAACTTGCTAAAGAATATGGATTTTCAATTATTGAAGATGATTATGATTATGATTTTCAGTTTGAAGGTTCTGCAATGTTACCCATGGCTAGTTCAGATGTTGATGGAATGGTTATTTATTTAGGCAAATTGGGACAATCATTATTTCCAAGTTTTCAAACAGGATTTGTGGTAGCCCCTGAAAACTTAATTTCGGAAGCAAAAAATTATTTAGAATTACTAGACAAACAAGGAGATTTAATTCAAGAACAAATGTTGTCGGAGTTAATTAGTGAAGGTGAAATTTATCGCCTAATGAAAAAAAATATTATCATATATAAACAAAGACAAGATTGTTTAAGCAAACTCTTATCTCAACATTTTTCTGGAATAGCTCAATGGAAAATACCTTCTGGCGGATTAGCTATTTGGTTAAAATTTCAATCTAAAATATCTTTAGTAAAATTATCAGAAGAAGCAGAAAAAAACGATTTATTCATCCCCAAAACTGTTCTTTATCAAGATAAAAACACCTGTGCAATTCGTTTTGGTTTTGGGCATTTAAATGAAGAAGAAATAGCCATTGTAATTAAAAAATTAAAAAACGCTTACAATAAGCTGCTTATATAATTCTACCGTAAAAAAAATGTTTTTTAACATATTAAGATATTAACAATGTCTTTTTGCCTTCTATTTTTTGATATTTTTATAGGCATGTATGCTTTGGTAGATTGTAATAATTTTTATGCTTCTTGCGAACGGGTTTTTAATCCGAATTTGCAAAAAAAACCGGTTGCTATTTTAAGCAATAACGATGGTTGTGTAATTTCTATGAGCGATGAAGCAAAAGCAATAAAGCTTCCTTTTGGTGCACCCTTTTTTAAATGGGAAAGCTTTTGCAAAGCCAATAATATTTCAGTTTTATCTTCTAATTATCCGTTGTACGGAGATATGAGTGCTCGGGTGATGAAAATTTTAGAAGAGTTTTCTCCAGATATAGAAGTCTATTCTATAGATGAAGCTTTTTTAGAGTTTAAAGGTTTTGAAAATTATAACTTTACAGATTACGGCACAAAAATTAGAAGTCGAATTTTACAATGGACAGGAATTCCGACTTGTGTTGGTATTGCACCAACAAAAGCGTTGAGTAAAGTAGCCAATAAAATAGCTCGAAAATTTCCGAAAGAAACTGGAGGAGTTTATGTAATTGACTCTGATGAAAAACGCATAAAAGCACTAAAATGGATTTCTCTAAAAGATGTTTGGGGAATTGGAAGGCGTTTGCATAAACGTTTAGCAGTAAAAGGGTGCAAAACTGCATTTGATTTTACACAACTTTCTGATGCTTGGGTTTTAAAAAACTTTTCT
This sequence comes from uncultured Polaribacter sp., assembly GCA_964022045.1. Classification (GTDB taxonomy): domain Bacteria; phylum Bacteroidota; class Bacteroidia; order Flavobacteriales; family Flavobacteriaceae; genus Polaribacter. The sequence continues at coordinate 7,589 of CAXICE010000031.1, forward strand.
ATTACAGAATGGAAATTAAAAAAAGAGTTAGAAGGTATTCCTAAAATTGAATTGGAAAACGAGATCAATTCTAAAAAATCAATTGCCACAACAAGAAGTTTTGAATACACTTTTTCTGATATTGAAAACATCAAAGAACGCGTTTCTACTTTTGCATCAAGTTGTGCAGAAAAACTCAGAAAACAACAATCTAGCTGTCATATGATTATTGTATTGTTAAGCAGCGATCGCAATAAAAAAGGCACAGAACAGCACAACACAAGCAAAACTGTTCTTTTTCCATATCCTACAAATTCTACTTTAACAATTAGCAAGGCTGCAGTAAATGCGGTAAATTCTATGTTTAAAAAAGGTGTAAAATACAAACGAGCTGGTGTAATTGTTAGTGGATTAGTACCAACAGACAATCATCAATTAAATTTGTTTTTACACGAAAACCCAAAACATAAACCATTAATGTCTGCTATTGATCATATCAATACTCGGTTTAAAGCAGATAAAATTAAATTAGGAAATCAAGATTTAAAACGCACTTGGAAAATGCGTCAGGAAAGATTATCTCCTAAATACACCACAAACATTAAAGATATACTCGTTGTTAAATAAAGCCTTATGAATACAAAGACCTCTAAAAACTTAACTTTTTTTACTCCAAAAACTTCTGATAGCGATGGAGCAATTTTTATTGACACAGGTATTTCTGCCGGATTCCCTTCTCCTGCAGATGATTTTAGGGAAACCAGAATTTCTTTAGACGAGGAATTAATTACCAACAAAGAAGCTACATTTTTTGCAAAAGTTAGCGGACAATCTATGATTGGAGCTGGTTTAAATGACAATGATTTATTGGTAATTGACAGAAGTATTGAGCCAACGAACAATAAAATTGCCGTTTGTTTTTTAGATGGCGAGTTTACAGTAAAACGTTTACGTGTAGAAAATGATGAGGTTTGGCTACAGCCAGAAAACCCTGATTATCCGATAATTAAAATCACCGAAGAAAACAATTTAGTTATTTGGGGAATTGTAACAAGCGTCATCAAAAAATTATAAAATCATTCTTTTTTAATAATTTATTATTGTTTTTCGATAATTTTTATATCTTTGTTGTATCTTAAAACAAAATATAAAAGTGAATTCAAATCAAATACAATCAAAAAACTGGAGTATAACATCTAAAATAGCATTTCGATTTTTTTTTAGTTATTTTATTTTATTTATTCTACTACTATTTTTAGCATTATTTATAGAAACTCCATTACGTTGGTTTGCAGATGTAATTCTTAATTGGGGAGCAGATTTTAAACTGGAAAGCACTGGTAGTGGAGACAGATCTTTTGATTATGTACGCTTTGCACTGAATCTTATTCTAGCATTTATTGTTAGTATAATTTGGTCCTTTCTAGACAAAAAAAGAACTTCTTACACAACATTATTCTATTGGCTTCAAAGTATTCTAAGATTATTTTTATGTGTTGCAATGTTACTTTACGGCTTCGCAAAGGTTTTTAAAGGACAGTTTGCTGATCCAAGCTTAGAATTATTATTACAAACTGTTGGAGAAATGTCTCCGATGGGATTGGCTTGGACATTTATGGGGCACTCTTTAGTGTACAATATATTTATTGGTTCGTTAGAAATACTTGGTGGGTTATTATTACTGAATCGTAAAACAAGTATTTTAGGAAGTTTTCTTATTGTAGGAATCATGGTAAATGTGGCAATTATGAACCTAACTTATGATATTCCTGTAAAGTTATTTTCAATTCATTTAGTTCTAATGGCTTCTATTTTATTATTTGCTAATGGCAAGCGAATACTGAGTTTCTTTCTAAAGAATGAAACAATAGAAAAAGCGCAATATGTAAATTACATCAAAAATAAATCACTTATAAAAATCATTCATTTTTTTAAAAAAGCAGCAATTATTATAATTCCAATTATTGTAATTCTGCAATGCTTTGTCAATTTTAAAGCTACTGAACAGCTTAGATCAAAATCTAAATTAAGAGGAATTTGGAAAACAGAGTTTTTTGTTGTTGATAAAGATACGATAGCTCCATTAACAACAGATTCTAATAGATGGAAATATTTTATAATTGATTATAAAGAAAAAGCAATAATTAAAAAAATGAACGATTCTATAGAACGATTTTCTTTTAAGGAACGTACTGAAACCAAAGAAATTGTTTTTAAAAACTCAACAGAAACATCACCTCAAAGATTCACTTATTCAATTTTAAATTCCAATGAGTTAAAGCTAAATGGAAAAGGAATAAGCATCTCTTTAAAAAAAGTACCAACATCAAAATTTAGACTTCTAAACAGAAAGTTTCATTGGGTAAATGAAACTACATATAATTATTAAATAAAAAACATTATGGCAAATACACCTACATCAAAACAAAGAACCATAAAAGGAAACAAATTAACTTGTTTGGTTTGCAAAAACGACACTTTTTGGGAACGAGAAACTTTAATGAATACCAAAAAAATGACTTTCTTCAAATTAGATTGGCTTAATAAAAAAGCACAGAATTTAATTTGTGATAATTGTGGTCATGTACATTGGTTTATGAACAAAAACTAAAAAAAATATGAAAACAATTCAAATTTTAAGAACATTTATAAATATCTTATTTTATACTTTAATCTTTGTATTAATAATTTGCTTTTTATTCTTTATCATTTTGGCTTTCTTTCCAGAAACCTTACCACGGACAATAAGAAATTTTTCAATACTTTTTAGTCAACCTTTTGGTTGGAAAATGTACTTAGTACCAATCTCATCAGTAGTTAACTATGTATTATTAATAGTTTCAATCTTTTTTTTAAGAAAAAGTATGGCATCTTTCTTAAGGTCTGATTTTTATAACGAAACAGTTACTATAAATTTAAAAAAAGCAGGTGCTATTTTTGTTTTCATTGGTGTATCATCAATTATCATTCAACTAATTGCAGTTTCATTTGTTCAAAGTATATCATACAATATGGTGCAATTAGATACAGGTGTTTTTATCCGTTTACTTAATTTGTTAGTTGCTGCATTAGATTTAAAAAGCATTCTGGCAATTATAATCGGGTTATTCTTTTTACTATTTAGTAAAATATTTGAAAATTCTAGAATATTAAAACAAGAAAACGACTTAACAATATAAATATGAAAACAGAAAAATTATTAAAAATCATGAAGTTCTTTTCGTGGTTTGCTTTCATCGGATTAATGATTAAAGCAGGTGCTATTCTTGTTACTTATTTATTAAGCATTCAAAATCCCAACTTTTCAAAAGATTTATATGAAGGCATGAGTCTAATTGAATACAGAAATTACAGTTTTTTACAGTATTCTTTTATTATTGGATACAAAATATTGCTTTTTGCTACAGAAGCTTACATTGCTTATTTAGTGATTCAATTATTGAAAAAACTAGACATAAAACAACCTTTTAATTTAGATGTACAACATTTTATGCAACGAATTAGTAAAGGAATCTTTTATTTATGGGTTATTGCAATCGTTCACAATACACACATGCAATTAATAGGAAAAAAACACAATTTTGAAATGGATTTATTCTCAAGCGATTTTGTTTTCTTATCTGTCATCATCTTCATTTTTGCACAAATTGTAAAACGCGGAATTGAAATTCAATCTGAAAACGAATTAACAATATAATTATGAAAAAAATTAAAATTTTAAAAGCCATTATAGATTTTATTTGGTGGGTTTCAGTAGTTGGTGCTGCAATCTTACTTTTTATTTTGATTGGAATACTATTTGGTTTAGTTGAATTAAGTCCTGATTTTAGTGTAAATAGAATAAACATAAGCAATCTAACAATATGGCAATCAACGACCATAATTGTACTAAGTCTTTTTAATTTGTTAGGTCTTTACTGTTTGTATTTATTTAGACAAATAGTGCATAGCTTTAATTTGTTAAAAATATTTAATTTACTAATTATTAAAAACTTCAATAAAATAGGGTTTTATCTATTAATTATAGGTGTTGCAAATATTTTAAACACCTTTTTAGCTCACCTATTTAATAATTCAATTTACTTGAAAATAGAGTTTGGGTTTGAAATTAGTTGTATTTGTTTGGGGTTATTTTCAATAACATTAAGCGAAATTTTTAATATTGCTAAATCAGCAAAACAAGAAAACGACTTAACAATATAACCATGGCAATTATTGTAAACTTAGATGTAATGCTTGCCAAACGGAAAATGAAAAGCAAAGATTTGGCGGAAATTATTGGCATTACAACTGCTAACTTATCCATTTTAAAATCTGGCAAAGCAAAAGCGGTTCGTTTTTCTACTTTAGAAGCTATTTGTAAAGCATTAGATTGTCAGCCATCAGATATTTTAGAATATGTAAATGATTGATAGATTTTATGTAGTTTTGAATAAATTATTTAAAATCACAAATCAATGCGTTTACAATTCTTAAAAACCTTAGTACTTTCACTTTGCATTACCACAATTGCAAGTGCTCAAAGTTATATCAAATACGATATTTCTTTTCCAAATGCTGTTCATCACGAAGCAGAGGTAAAAGTATCTTTTACTAAAATTAAAAAAGGAAAATTTTCTTTTAGAATGAGTAGAACTTCTCCAGGAAGATATGCTATTCACGAATTTGCTAAAAACGTGTACAACGTAAAAGCTACTGATAGTAAAGGTAAATCGTTAAAAATAACAAGACCAAATCCTTATCAATGGGATGTTGCAAAACATGACGGAACTGTAAATGTTAGTTATACTTTATTTGCAAATCGTGGTGGCGGAACGTATGCGCAAGTTGATGAAACACATGCACATTTAAACATTCCGGCAACATTTATGTTTGCGCCTTCATTAAAAGAAACGCCGATTCAAGTTACTTTTAATCCAAGAAAAGATTGGAAAGTTGCTACGCAGTTAAAACCAATGTTCGATAATACTTATTATGCGCCAAACATGCAGTATTTTATGGACAGTCCAACTGAATTGAGTAATCATTTAGTTCGTTCTTTTGATGTAGAATCTGATGGAGAAAAATTAAAAGTAAAATTAGCATTACATAATATTGGAACCGAAGCTGAAGCTGATCAATATTTTGAAAGCGTTAAAAAAGTTGTGTTACAACAAATGGCTGTTTTTGGCGAATTACCAAAGTTTGATTACGGAGAATATGTTTTTTTAGCTTGTTACGTTCCAAATGCTAGTGGAGACGGAATGGAGCATAGAAACTCTACCGTTTTAACAAGCACAAGAACTTTAGCAAATGGCGGAATGAGAGGAAACATCGGAACCGTTTCTCATGAGTTTTTTCATGCTTGGAATGTAGAAAGAATTAGACCACAATCTTTAGAGCCTTTTTCTTTTGAAGAAGCAAATATGAGTGGCGAGTTATGGTTTGCAGAAGGTTTTACAAGTTATTACACAAATTTATTTTTAGCGAGAGCAGGCATTATGTCTCCAGAAAGCTATATCAATAGTTTAAACGGAACTTTTAACTATGTTTGGAATTCTCCAGGAAGATCATTTTTCAATCCGATAGAAATGAGTTATCAAGCTCCTTTTGTTGATGCTGCAACTTCTGTAGATCCAGTAAACAGAGGAAATACATTTATTTCTTATTATTCTTACGGAAGCGCTTTAGGTT
>CAXICE010000032.1:0-13152 GCA_964022045.1 uncultured Polaribacter sp.
GCATCAGTAAATCATGTTTCTTTTACAAAAGCCGTTCCTGTTGGAAGTGTTGTAACTGTAGAAGCAAAAGTTTCTAGAGCTTTTAAATCTTCGATGGAAGTGTATGTAGATGTTTGGATTGAAGATAGAGAATCTGGATTAAAATCACGTGCAAATGAAGGAATCTATACGTTTGTTGCAGTTGATGAAACGGGCGCTCCTGTTCCTGTTCCGCAAATTACACCAGAAACTGAATTAGAAAAAGAACGTTTTGATGGCGCTTTAAGAAGAAAACAATTAAGTTTAATTTTGTCTGGAAAAATGGAACCAGATAACGCTACAGAATTAAAAGCATTATTTAGCTAAACTATCTTTTTAACAACCAACTTGCCGGATTTTGCCTATTTGTTTCTTTATGCAACACAAAAATTAAGGTTGTTTTTTGGGTAATTTTATTCGTGAAAATCATACCTAAAACTTGTCCAGTTGTAACGTTATCTCCTTTTTTTACGGTCAAAGTTTCTAAATTGTTATACGTTGTAATATAATTTCCGTGCTGAACCAATACTGCTTTTTTTCCGCCAGTTAAAACCTGAATTGCCAATACTTTTCCGTTAAAAACACTTTGTGCAGTAGCTCCTTTATTAGTTGCAATATGCATTCCAGAACTTGTAATTGTAATTCCGCGTAAAGTTGGATGTGCTTGTTTACCAAATCTTCTAGTAACCAAACCACTTTTTACTGGCCAAGGCAACTTTCCTTTATTGCTTTCAAACTTTTTTGCTAATATTTTAGCTTCTGGAGTTAGCGCAAATCCTTTCGCTTTTTTAATACCTTTTAAAGCATTAGACTTTGCAATGGCATCTTTAATAATTTTATCTATTTGCGCAGCAATTTTTCTTTCTTCTTGCTGTTTCGCTTTTATTTGTCTGATGTATTTTCTTTCGTTTCTTTTAATTTGAGAAACTAACTTTACTTTGTTTTTTTTATCGGTTTCAATTTTTATTTTCTCTGCAGTTTCAACTTTTATCAATGTATCTTTTGCTTGTTTTTTTAATAAAAGTGAATCGTTTAATTTTTTGACAATATCGGTTTGAACCACAATTTCTTCTCCTTGTTTTTTTCGAAAAGAAGTATATTGTTTCATGTATTGCATGCGTTTGTATGCTTGTCTAAAACTTTCTGAAGACATAAGAAACAACAACTGACTTTGTTTTGATTTGCTTTTGTATGATTTAAAAATCATATCAGCATAATCTTTCTTTAAAACGCTAAGCTCTTTGGATAGTTTTGCAATTTCTTTTTCGTTTTTTCGTATTTCTGAAGATAAAACAACAGCTTCGCTATTAATTGTTTTTAAATATTCTGTTCTAGTTGCAATCTTTTTGTTAAGATCATTTAAAGCTTCTAAAACATTTTTTTCTTTCTTCTGTTCAGTAAACAACAGCTTATTTACTTTAACAATTTCTTGCTTTAATTTTTTTCGTTTTGCTTCTAATTGCTTTCTTGTTTGCGCCTGAGAATTATCAATATTAGAAAATAAAGCAACTAGAAATACACAGAAAAAAAGTTTAAAAGTTTTCATTAAAAAACAATTTGTTTATAACCTCTTGGCACTCTAAAAGGAATTGAAATATTCTTGTTAAAAATTACAGATCTATAATCAATATCTAAATTGGTAAATTTTTTATTGTCTCTTGCTCTAATTTCAATTTTCTTTGGAAAAACTTCGCCATCAATTGTTGAATAACTTTTATAAGCAACTTTTAATTCTTGATTTTTTTGATTGTTTTGCAATGCTTGCGCGTCTAATTTAAAATGATTTGGATTGATCCAAAACAAAATATCGAACAATGTTTTTTGCTGAACTGGCAACAATAAATGTGCTTCACTATCAACAACAGATTTATATTTTTGTGCTTTTAAATCGAAAATTGTTTCGCCAACCAACATACTTTGTAATTGCTTAAAGTTTACTTCAGCGCCAAACATTTTTTCTAGCAATTCAAAATCGCCTTTAAAATAAGTTCTGTTTATCTTCTCGTAATAACTAACAGAAGTTGGTGTTATTTTTGCTCTCGCTAACAAAACCACACCTTTATAAGTAACGTTAATCCAAATTACTTTGTCAGTTTCTATTCGTAATTTAACTTTTAATTTATGTCTTTGTTTTTCGTCTTTATAAGCAACATTTAATCTGGCATCAATGGTGTTTTTATTTAAAAATGTTGCAATGTGTTTCTTTGTAACTTTTCTTGCTGACATTTTTTTGGCAACATTCGTTTTACCAACAGCAATACTTTTTGTTTTACAAGATGTAAAAACCAAAAGAACCACTAAAATCAATCGAAAAAACTTCATTAAATTTTTATTTTTTACGTAATGCTAACGCTTTATTTTTATTTTTTATTGCTTCACTTTTATTTCCTAAACCGCTATAGCACTTAGCCATTTCGTCATAAAAATCGGCTTCTAAATTTTTATCATCTATTACAAAATCAATGCCGTTTAATAATTTTTCTAACGCTTTTTTAAAATTGTTATTTTGATTTAAAGCTTTGGCATTCATCAAATACACAAAGGCTTGCGCCGGAAACAATTCTAATCCGATTTGGCTATAAGACAACAAAACGTTTGAATTTGAATTGGCTGACAAAGTTAATATTTTATACAACGATTTATAGCTTTTATTAGACTCAAAATCTTCAATAACCTCTTCTAACCCTTTTACTTTATCAATTTTTGTTGATACTGTCGATTTAACAAACTCTTTTTTTAAATGAAGTAAATTTGGCGTTAATTGATTGGCTTTTTCTAAAACTGCCAACAGTTTTTTTCCTTTTTCTATTTGATTATTTTGAAAATATAAAAACACTAACTTCCCTCTTTCATTCAAATTGATTTTTACCAATTTTTCTTGTACATCAACTGCTTTTTTTATGTTATGTGATGACAAGTACACGCTGCTTAAATGTTGTAAAATCCAATAATTATTTGCGTCTATTTTTAGTGCCTGTTGTGCATATAATTCTGCTTCTAAAAACTTTTTCATCATTAAATAATTTTTAGAAAGCTCAAATAAAACCGAAACATCATTTGGTTTTAACTCGTTACATTTTTCTAAATTCTGAATGGCAATTCTATAATTATAAATAGATTTTTGTGCCAATGCTTTAAAAAAATGGTCTTGAAATTTTAAGAAATTTTGCTCTTTTAAATTTGGAGAAACAGGAATACTATCTTGTGAAAAACCAACAGTTGGATTCCACAAAAAAAGTAATAAAAAAAAAGTAATACTGCTTAATTTCATCAAATTGATAACAAATAACATTGCAAGATAGTATTTATAATATTTCTTAAAAGAGAAATTGCCTAAAACCTCTTCTCGTTTGATTTGTTTTTAGGTTCTTTGCAAAAACTTTTTTATAGTGAATTACTTATCAGTAGAAAATATTTCTAAATCTTATGGCGAAAGAATTCTTTTTGAAGACATTTCTTTCGGAATAAATAAAGATCAAAAAATTGCTTTTGTTGCCAAAAACGGAAGCGGAAAAACATCTATTTTAAACATAATTGCAGGTTTAGATATTCCAGATTCTGGTCAAGTAATTTCTAGAAAAGGGATTCAGATTTCCTATTTAGCACAAAACGATTCTTTAGATCCAAATCTTTCTATTAAAGAAGTTGTTTTTTCTTCAGAAAACAAGACTTTACAGGTAATTGCTCAATACAATAAAGCGCTAGAAAATCCAGAAAATGCCGATGCTTATCAAAAAGCTTTTGAGTTGATGGAACAACATAATGCGTGGGATTTTGACACACAATACCAACAGATTTTGTCAAAATTAAAGTTCGATAATTTAGAGCAAAAAGTTTCTGAACTTTCTGGTGGACAAAAAAAGCGCTTGTCTTTGGCAACTATTTTAATTAACAAGCCCGATTTATTAATTCTTGATGAACCAACAAATCATTTAGATTTAGAAATGATTGAGTGGTTAGAAAGTTATTTTGCTAAAGAAAAAATTACCCTTTTTATGGTAACGCACGATCGTTATTTTTTAGAACGTGTGTGTAATGAAATTGTAGAATTAGATCACGGAAAACTGTACAAATACAAAGGTAATTACTCGTATTATTTAGAGAAAAAAGAAGAGCGAATTGCCTTAGAACAAACTACGGTAGAAAAGGCAAAAAATCTTTACAATAAAGAACTAGATTGGATGCGTCGTCAACCAAAAGCGCGAACTACAAAATCTAAATCTAGAATCGATGATTTTTATCAAATCAAAGAAAAAGCACACAAAAGAAGACAAGATCATCAAGTGCAATTAGAAATTAATATGGAACGATTGGGAAGCAAAATTTTAGAGCTTCACAAAATTAAAAAATCGTTTGATGACAAGTTAATTTTAGACGGATTTGAATACGTTTTTAAACGTGGAGAACGCATTGGAATTATTGGCAAAAACGGAACAGGAAAATCGTCTTTTTTAAATGTAATTACAGAAAAAACTCCAGTTGATGGCGGTAAAGTAGTCTTAGGTGAAACTGTTAAGTTTGGGTATTATACGCAAAGCGGAATTAAAATAAAAGAAGGGCAAAAAGTAATTGAAGTTATCAAAGAATTTGGTGAATTTATTCCACTTACAAAAGGAAGAAAAATTACTGCTGGTCAATTATTAGAACGCTTTTTATTTGATAGAAAAAAACAATACGATTTTGTAGAAAAATTAAGTGGAGGCGAACAAAAACGCTTGTATTTATGTGCAGTTTTAATTCAGAATCCAAACTTTTTAATTTTAGATGAACCTACAAACGATTTAGATGTTGTTACTTTAAACGTGTTGGAAAATTTCTTGTTAGATTTCCCTGGAAATTTATTAGTGGTTTCTCACGACAGGTATTTTATGGATAAAATAATGGATTCTCTTTTTGTATTTCGTGGTGATGGAATTATTGAGAATTTTCCAGGAAATTATTCAGATTTTAGAGCCTACGAAGATTCAAAGCCTCGTGAAGAAAAACAAAATGTAACTGCTCCTAAAAAGGAAGTCGCTAAAAAAACTTCTAATCCAAAAGGGAAACTAAGTTTTAACGAAAATAGAGAGTTTGGTTTATTAGAAACAGACATTGCAAAACTAGAAAAAAAGAAAAACGTTATTGAAAGTCAGTTTGCAAACGGTGAAATCAAGTCAGAAGAAATCAACGAAAAATCACAAGAATTACAACAAATAATTTCTGATTTAGAACAAAAAGAAGAACGTTGGTTTGAGCTTTCTATGAAATTAGAAGGCTAATTACGCGCTTACAATTTGAAAGTCTTCAAGTAATTCTTCGTTGTTAAATCTCAACAATAATTGCGCAACTGCAACCGTATCTTTTTCGCAATATGTTACGATTCTCTCTAAGTTTTTTTCTTTGTAATAAACAGCGGCAACTTCGCTTCCGTCTATGTCATCTTTTGGTGATGGAATTGCCAAAATAGACGTTAATAGTTTTAATGAAGAATAGTGTTTGTAATCTCCAAATTTCCATAATTCCATTGTGTCTAAATGCGGAATTTCCCATGGTTTTTTTCCGAATAAATTTAACTTTTTAGGTAATTCAACGCTGTTGATTATCATTCTTCTGGCAATGTATGGAAAATCAAATTCTTTTCCGTTGTGCGCACACAAAACATGCTCCTTTCTATTAAAGTGAGCATCTAAAAGTTCTTTAAACTCTAGTAATAATTCTTTTTCGTCATCACCAAAAAAAGATTTTAAACGAAATTGTTTTTCATCCTTCTGAATTGTAAAATAACCAACTGAAATACAGATTATTTTCCCGAATTCAGCCCAAATTCCGGCACGTTCATAAAAGTTTTCGGCAGTAATTTCTTCTTTACGTTGATAGGCTGTTTTTTGATCAAAAAGTTGTTGAGTTGTTTCAGAAACTGCGCTCCAGTTTTCTTCTTCTGGAACAGTTTCAATATCGAGAAACAAAATGTTCTCTAATTTTAAATGTAAATTCATAGCGGCAAATTTTTACTGTGAAGTTACTAAAAATAAAAAAGCCTCGAAAATTCGAAGCTTTTTTTATTTTTTTATTGTGACTAAGGTTATTTAATAACTAGCTTTTTAGTAGCAATTTTATCACCTTCTATAACTTTCATTATATAAATTCCAGAGTTTATATGAGAAACATTTAATTGTTTTTTAGCACCAGAGAATTTCTGAGTGAAAACTCTTTTTCCCAAAACACTATAAATAGAAACTTCTTTTTCATTAAAATTAGAGGTTGATACTGTTAAGTTTCCATTATTAACTGGATTAGGATATGCTAAAAAACCTTCTATAGAGTTTTTTTCTAATGATGCTGTAGCTTCTGTCATAATATCATTCCAAGTTGTAGCAACTCTTACTCCATCAATATTTACTGTTGGTATATTTGAAGACTGTCTAAAAGCAATAGATGATATTGCAGTTCCTGAATTACCAGTATTTGTTGATTCAGCAGAACCAGGTTCTGAAGAGACAACTGAAGTTAAAACATGTAATTTAGATTCACCAGAATCTATATTGTAAGAAAAAACTATTAAATATGTAGTGTTTAAATCAAAAACTGTTGTACCATAAGTAAGTGTACTTGAACTTGCGCCAATTCCAAATAATATTTTTCCATTTCCATCATCTTTTGCACCAACTCTAGCTCTAAACCCTGTACCAGCATCTTTTAAATGGATAAAATAATTCCCAGAACCAACAGCACTTAAATTAACTAAAGCGCTTCCATAAACAATTCCTGATGTTTGCGATGTAAAAGTTCTATTCACATCTTCAGAATTAGATGGTGAAATTGTAACTGATCCTCCAATACCAACATTTGGATAATTGGCCATTGTTAAACTTGTAGTTATATAGCCCACTTTTGTAGATCCAGAATGATTTGCCCAAGAATCAGAACTAACTACTGTTAGATCTCCTGTAGTAGCACCATAATCAAAGTTTTCAGAAAGCAAAGACTGCCCATATGAAATACTTGTTATAGCAATTGCTAATAAAGTAAAAAAGTAATTTTTTTTCATGTGGTTAAGAGCTTAAAATTTTAATAGTTTATAAATATATAAAATATTTATTTATTTTTATCGTTACATGGCACTAACTTATAATGTAACATTCTGGTTATAAGTAAAAAAAGCAGACCGAAGCCTGCTTTAATTTCTCTAATTAATTCTCAATTTTACAATCCTATAGTCCAACCAGTTGCCCAAGTTGGTGCATTTTTTCCATTTCCTGCTCCAGTATTTGTTCCTTCTGTGAAATACGTTTCAGTTCCTGTGTATTCGTCTTTTTTAGTTACATTATCAAACTGAATGTTTGTAATTACAATGTTTCCGTTTTTTACATTATCATTTGCTGCAGTATCAGAAGATTTAATTTTGATCCCTAAAGCAAAATCAGCTGCATAAATGTTTGATGCCGTCCAGTTTCCTCCACCTTCTTTGATGTATAAAGATCCTTCAGAACCAGGTCCAACGATTGAAATATCTTTCAATACTGCTGTTGTTGTTGGTGAAGCATTTCCATCATCTCCATTATTAGATCCTTCAATTCCTGCTTTAGTTCCTTTGTTTATGTACCAGTATTGTCCTGTTCCAGACCATCCGTCAGCAAAATCAATTGAATCATCACCAGAACCTGTAGAAACTAAATACTTTCCTGAAACTGTTCCTCCAAAAAATTCGATTCCATCATCTCCTCCATTATAAGATTGTACATATTCGAAAGTTGTTCCAGAACCCACACCGAATAAAGAAACTCCATTAAATTCTTTAGAACCATTAAATGTTGCTCCTGTATATTCTACTCTTAAATATCTTACAGAACCCGAATTATCGTTTGTTACAGATCCTCCATAAGTTAAATCAGAAACCTCTGCTGTAGCTGTTGTTCCTTTATTAGTTGGTGCTTTACCACAAATTACCAATCCACCCCAATCTGCTGGTGCTGGAGTTGCTTTAGAAGAAGTCATTACAACTGGATTTGTTGCTGTTCCGTCTACAAAAATCTGTGCTCCTTGAGCAACTGCAATATAAGAACTTGTTCCTCCTGAAGCTTTAATTACTGTTCCTGCCGGAATTACTAATTTCGCACCAGCTTCTACTACTAATGCTCCGGTTAAATTATACTCAACCCCTGCATTTAAAGTTACAGTTCCTTGTGTAATGTTTCCTTTAAAATTTGTTGCGTCTACTTGAAAACCATTATCTGGTTCTTCGTTTGAAACTGTACAACTTGTAAATGCAATTGCTACAATTGCTACTAATAATAATACTCTTTTTTTCATTTTGTGTTTTAGTTTATTTCTATCACAAAGAAATACTTCTTGTTTGACACCTGTTTTACCAAAAGTTTAAAAGACTGTTAAGCATTTACCTTTTTTTGTTATGCTTATGTTAAGTGCTTTTTAATCTAATTTATACGTTAAAGAGAAGCTTGCATTTACTCCATTTTTAAAAGATAACACTTCAGTATTCTGAATATCCTGAATTCTTTTAACTGTTGGATTTAATACGTTTTTAATTGAAAGTCCCAATTTTATTTTCTTAGAAATTTGTGATTTTAAAATCAAATCTAAACTTCCAATTCCTTTATCAATTAAATCTCCTTTTCCTGCTGAGCCAATTGCATAAACTCTATCAGAAAAATAATTGTACGTTAACGTTGCTAAAATATTGGCTGTTTTAGAAAAATCTTTTGTGTACGTAACATCTGCATTTAAAATTAAATCTGATGCTCCAGTTAGTTTTCCTTCTTTATTGGTAAAGTTTACATTTAAGTTTGTTTCATTAATCACTTTTGATCTGTCAAAATCTTGATTAGAATACATGTATGAAGCATTAAAGCCTGCAGATAATTTACTTTTTAAAATATCGTCTCCTTTTTCTAATTCTTTTACAAAAAGACTCTTTCTAATTTCAAATTCTGCCCCTAAAACAGTTGCTTGTTTACCTGTATTTACATAAGAAATATCGTTTGTTGCAGATGCTACAACAACTTCATTAATTGGGTTTTGAATAATTTTTCCGAAACCAGTTACAGAAATAACCTCTTCTCTTTTTGGAAAATATTCCCATCTAATATCTGCATTATAATTTGTAGACAAATCTAAATCTGGATTACCAAATTTAATCTGAGTTACTTCTTCGAATTGAAAAGGCGCTCTTTCTTTGTATTGTGGTAAAGTGTACGATTTACTAGCAGCAAATTTTAAATTGTTTTTTTCATCTACTTCATATTTAAAAGTTGCATTTGGTAAAAACTCAAACTTTGCAAAAGCATCTTTATCTCCGCTTGGATCTAATGATGTTTTCCATGCGATATCTTGATAAATATGCTCAAATCTTAAGCCTAAAACGGCAGTGAATTTTGAATTGAATTTATACTGTGCTTCTGCAAAACCTCCATTGATATATTGATTTCCAGAATACGTTTGCGGATCTAATGCATTTTGTGTTGAGGCATCACCTCTAAAAGTTTCTACTTTAAAAAGATTATTTGCTAAATTAGATTGTGTAAAATATGCATCTAAATTTGAAGAATTTACAACTGGCTGCACTACATTTCTATTCACTCTAAAGTTAAATTGCGTTGCTTTAAAATCTACTTTTTTAAATCTTCCACTATAACCCAACGTAATTTTTCCATTATATTCATCTTCTTTATCTTTTGAAAAAAGATACGATGCTGTAAAATTTGCAGAAACTTCATCTTCCAATAATTCTTGGAAAAAACGATGGTTATCTGAAGCCGCTAAATCAGAAACAGTTTTTACACCATTTGGTTCATTATCACTTTTTGGAACCAACATATTTTGTCTTCTGTCTGGAATAATATTATTGATATGATTGTAAGAAACACCCCAATCTAGAATAACTTTTTCTCCAAATTTGTGATTTCCTAAAAATTGATTTACAAATAAAGATGTTTTGTCAAAAGTTGCTCTTTTTACAAATCCACCACCATTACTTGCGTTGTCAAAAACATTAATAACGCCATTATACTCATCTAAGCTTTGACTTGAAGAATTGATAAATAACGAACTAAATTTATAGGTGTTATTTGTGTTTATTTTATAGGCAGCATTTAACATTGCTGTTGTATTTGTATTGTAATCGTACGATTTAAAAATATAATCTGTATACGCCAAACCTTGTGCGTTTACACTTCCACGGTTAATTCCTTCTTTAAATTTAAATCCGTTAGAAAAAGACACAGTTCCAAAAATATTGAAATTTCCTTCTTCTCCAATTTGAAACTTCTTTCCTCCTTTTATTGATAAATTTGTTGCAATTGGCGATTTAGAGACATTATCCCAACTTGTTGTAAAATTATATCCACTTAAAACATTTGTTGGATAATTATTGTTGTAAAAACCTGTAAAATTAGGACCTTCTTGCAAGTAAAAATTGCTAGTAAGATTTGAATTTGTTGCAGAACCAATACCGATTTCTAAAGATGGTTTTCCAACATGTTCTTTAGAAACAATATTTACATTTGCACCACCAAAATCTCCATAAATAGATCCATTATAAATTTTATTAATGTCAATTTTCTGCACAATATCTGTAGAGAAAATATCTAATGATATATTTTTTCTTGATGGGTTATTAGACGGAATTGGCAATCCGTTTAAAGTTGTAGAATTGTATCGATCTCCTAAACCTCTCACAAAAATATTATTAGAACCTTCTTGTTTAGAAATTCCGGTTGCTTTAGTAACCGCAGTTGCCAAATCAGAAATTCCTTTATTATCTAATTCTTGAGCGCCAATTGTTGTTTTAATTGCAACCGCTTTTTTCTGCTCGGTTAAAATGGCAGAAAGTTTTGCTTTATTAACTGTGGCTTGAATTTGAACTTCGTCTAAAGTTAAACCTGCTTTTGCACTTAACTTCTCATTAATAGTTAAAGTTTCTCCAGCAACAACTGCAATCTTTTTTTCTATAGTTTGGTATCCAACAAAACTAAAAACTAAAATATAATTTCCGGCATCAACTTTTAAAGAATAATTTCCATCAAAATCTGTTGTGCCACCAATTGTAGTTCCTTTAATAAATACATTTGCAAATGGCATTGGCTCATTATTAGACTCTGCATCTGTTAACATTCCTTTTACAGTTCCCTTACTTTGCGCGGCAACTAATTGACTTAAAAATACAAATGCTATAATTAATTTTCTCATTACTTTATAATTGTAAAATGATATTATCTTTTATTTTTCTGCAAATGTCTTTCAGTTTTGTAAAACTAATGTTAGCCATAAATTACCTTTCTATCAACGCAAGGTTAAGCCATTGTTAAGTCATTAAATCATTGTTAACGAATTGTTTTTTTAAATTTATTATCCATACTTTTGATAAAAACAAGAGAAAAAAATCATGAAAAAAAGTGATATTAAGATTTTATTAGTTGATGATGAGCCAGATATCTTAGAAATTGTTGGTTACAATTTAAAGAACGAAGGATATCAAGTTTTTACCGCTTCAAATGGCGCAGAAGGTGTTAAAGTTGCAAAAAAAGTAATTCCGCATTTAATTTTATTAGACATCATGATGCCAGAAATGGACGGAATTGAAGCCTGTGAAAAAATTAGAAAAATAAAAGATTTAGAACATGTAATTGTTTCGTTTTTAACTGCTCGTGGAGAAGATTATTCTCAAGTTGCTGGTTTTGATGCTGGCGCAGACGATTATATTACCAAACCAATTAAACCAAAGGTTTTAGTAAGTAAAATACAGTCTTTATTAAGAAGGTTAAAGAAAATAGAAGAACAAGATACGTCTACAAGAATTGGAGACATTGTAATTAACAGAGAAGAATATGTAGTCTTTAAAGGTGATAAAAAAATAGTATTACCTAAAAAAGAATTCGAATTATTTTCATTATTAACCTCAAAACCTGGAAAAGTTTTTAAACGAGAAACTATTTTAGATTCTGTTTGGGGTAATGAAGTTGTTGTTGGTGGAAGAACAATAGATGTACACATTAGAAAATTAAGAGAAAAAATTGGTGATGATTTCTTTAAAACAATTAAAGGTGTTGGTTATAAATTTGTCTTAGAAGAAGATAATTAATACTATTGTTTTCTGTGAAACTTAAAAAAACGTATTCTTTCGCATTAATATCTGCATTATACATAGCAGTTCTTGTTATTATTGTAGATGCATTATCATACTTCTTATATAAAGAATTTGGAGTCTGGATTTTGCTTTTTGCGGTTTTATCTCTATTAATTCTTTCTTTTTTTATCATTCAATACAGAGTAGAATATTTTATTTACAGAAGAGTTAGAAAAATATACGACGATGTTTCGTTACTGGAAACAGAAGATTTAAAAAGAAAATCTGTAACTACAGATATGGAAACACTTTCTAAAAGTGTACAAAAATTTGCGGAAGGAAAACGTATCGAAATTCAAAATTTAACCGAAAGAGATTCGTTTAGAAGAGATTTTTTAGGAAATGTTGCGCACGAATTAAAAACGCCTTTATTTACTGTTCAAGGATACTTACTAACATTAATTGAAGGTGCTTCAGAAGACAAAGAAATTTTAGAAAAATACTTAGGAAGAGCAAATAAAGGAGTAGAAAGATTGGTTGCTGTTGTTAAAGATTTAGACATGATTGCTAAATTAGAAACCAAAGGTTTAAAAATAAATTTTCAACCTTTTAATATTTTAGAATTAATTCAAAATGTTTTTGATTTGTTTGAAATGAGAGCAAAAAAAAAGAACATTTCTTTAGTTTTTGATAGAGTTTATGAGTTTCCAATTTATGTAATTGGTGATGTTGAAAAAATAGAGCAAGTGTTAATTAACCTAGTTGTAAACTCAATTAAATATGGAAAAATTGGCGGTGTAACCAAAGTAGGTGTAGAAGAATATAACCAAAATAAGTTTATAATTAAGATTTCTGATGATGGTGAAGGCATAAAACAAGAACATTTATCGCGTTTGTTTGAGCGTTTTTATAGAGTTGACCAAAGCAGATCTAGAGACCAAGGAGGTTCTGGATTAGGACTTGCAATTGTTAAACATATTATTGAAGCACATAACGAAACCATTCTTGTAAAAAGCACTTTTAAAGAAGGTTCTGAGTTTTCTTTTTCATTAGAAAAGGCAAAGTAAATCTTT
>CAXICE010000033.1:0-12880 GCA_964022045.1 uncultured Polaribacter sp.
AATTTTTCTGAAGGCACAGCCAGTTTTCTTTTTTGTAAATCTATCCAAGCACCATAAACATCTACTTGTGCTGCAAGTTTACCAGCTTCGTTAAATATTTGATGTTGTAGTTTCCAGCGTTCTAAATTTTTTGATAATGCTTTTAAGGTAAGATTTACAGAAATATCTGTTCCTAAATGAATCTCTTTATAAAAATTAGTTTCTTCTTTAAATAAAATAGGACCTAAATTTTCTTTTGCAAAATCTGTGATTGATAAACCTTGTTCTTTAAAATAACGAACCCTTACTTCTGCAGCGTAATCGTTGTAAGCAGTGTGGCGCATATGTCTGTTTGCGTCAAAATCTGCCCATTTTGTTTTAAATGTAACATTGAATTCCATAAAAACCTAAACCTTAATTTTTAATAATTTGATTTAAGTTTCTCATTTTTAATTGACTCAATACATTTAAAGCTTCATTAATGTAGATGTCTTTTGCTAAATTTTGATGCCAAGCAGTTCTTTTATCGCCATCAATAATATCTTTTTTTATTAGTGGCAGTTCGCTTTTTGGAGACTCAAATTTTAATTTAGAGTTGAATTTAAAAACAGATTTAAATTTTTCTCCTTCTTTTTTATGTTTTTTTTCTTCTTTTTTAAATTGCTTTAAGTTTAAAGAATAAGTAGTGTCTTCTTGTCTCTTTTTTAACCATTTTGCATAATCATTTATTAAAGAAAAATCAGGGTTTTGCATAATTCTTTCTTTACTGTTATTTACAACAGCATTAAAATTTTCGTAAGAATTTACTGGCGTATAGTTTGCTTTTGCAACTTTATCCCAATCTAAAGCACCTTCTAAATCTCTCTCTCCAACTTTCATATAACTATACCTACTTGGCATGGCAATATCAGAATAGACTCCTTCTTTTTGAGTTGAACCACCATTTACGCGATAAAATTTTTGAATGGTCATTTTTAAGAAACCTAAATCTTCTTTATAATCTGGATAAAATTGATTGATTGGTAAAATGTTTTGAACAGTACCTTTTCCGTATGTTTGATTTCCGCCAATAATTACAGCTCTATTATAGTCTTGCATTGCAGCTGCAAAAATTTCTGAAGCCGATGCAGATAACTCATTTACTAAAACAACCAACGGGCCATTCCATTGAATTTTAGAATCTTTATCGTTTTGAACTCTTGGTTTGTCTCCTCTGTATTTTACTTGTACAATTGGGCCTTCACTAATAAATAATCCAGCAATTTCTATGGCAGTTTTTAAAGATCCACCACCGTTGTTTCTTAAGTCGATTAACAAACCTTCTACATTTTCTTTTTTAAGATTTGCAATTTCTTTTTCCATGTCTTTTGCAGAATCTCTAAAGTTTTTATCATTAAAATTGATGTAGAATTGCGGTAAATTGATAACACCATATTTCTTTCCACTTTTAAGAACAACACTAGATTTTACAAACGTTTCGCCAAGTTCAACAACATCTCTAATAATAGAAATAACACGAATTGAATTGTCAATTTTTTTCTTAACCGTTAATCTAACTTCTGTTCCTTTTTTTCCTTTGATAAATTTAATTGCATCGTCTAAACGCATTCCTACAATATCTAAAGGTTCTTTATCTGCTTGTGCTACTTTTAAAATAATGTCACCAGGTTCTAACTCGCCTTGTTTCCATGCTGGGCCGCCAGCAACAACTTCAAAAATATGTGTATAATTTCCTTTTTTCTGTAATCTTGCACCAATTCCTTCAATTTTACCAGACATATCAACATCAAAACGCTCTTTAACTTTTGGCGCCATATAAGTAGAGTGTGGGTCAAAGCCACTGATAACACTGTTTAAAAAAGTAGAAAACCAATCAGAATTCTCTAGTTCTTCTATTCGGATGTACAATTCATCCATGTTTTTTAAAACTTCTTTTCTTGCAGCAGCTTCTAAATCTTTAAAAGAAGATTTCTTAAATTTTTTATCACTTTTCGCTTTATTGTCTTCTAAATCTTGTTTTTCCTGAATTCTACTTAACGTGTTTAATTTTAATTGTTTTCTCCAGTTATTAATTAATTCAGTTTCATTTTCTGGAAAATCAGCTTTACCATAATCAATATTAATTGATTCTCTTTTGTTGAAATTAAAGGGTTGTGCTAAGATTTCTCCATAATATTTTTTTGCGGATTTAATTTTATCAGTAAACCTGCCATAAACTAAATGATAAAAAGTTAAGTCAGCTTTTTTAAGTTGATTGTCAATTAAGTATTTGTATCGCGCAAAATTTGCAATGTCTTTTTTTGTAAAGTATCTTTTTGATGGATCTAATCCTTCTGTAAAAGATTTAAAAACGTGTTCAGAAAAATCATCATCTAAATCTTTTGGTAAGTAATGACCATTGGTAAGCATGTAATTTATTACAGAAATTAATACTTTATCTTTATTTGGATCACTTTTAATAGGGGTTGTTGTAAAACTCGATAGCAATATAAAAAATGCTACAAACGGAATGATAAATTTAAATGTTCTCTTCATGTTCTTCGTAATTGTATTTTAAAATCTTTTTGCAATTTTAAATCAATGCAAACTACTAAAATTATACCAAAAAATGGAATGTAATTTTTTTTAGTATTATTTTATGATTTTAACATTACAATGTTACTTAAAAAACCATTGAAACGATGTTTACAAAATGTTAAAAACAGTACGATAAAAACTCCATAAAATTATATTACATTTG
Source organism: uncultured Polaribacter sp. (assembly GCA_964022045.1). Taxonomy (GTDB): domain Bacteria; phylum Bacteroidota; class Bacteroidia; order Flavobacteriales; family Flavobacteriaceae; genus Polaribacter. The sequence continues at coordinate 2,720 of CAXICE010000033.1, forward strand.
TTACAAATAAAATAGATTTATGAAAGATAGACCTTTAATTTTAGTTACAAATGATGATGGAATTACTGCTCCAGGAATAAGAGCTTTAATAGAAGTTATGAATGAAATTGGAGACGTTTTTGTAGTTGCTCCAGATAGCCCGCAAAGCGGAATGGGACACGCAATTACGGTTGATAATGTGCTGCATTGTAACTCAATAACTGTTGATGATGGTCCTCAAATAGAATATAGTTGTTCTGGAACTCCAGCAGATTGTGTAAAAATGGCAGTAAATAGTATTTTAAATAGAAAACCAGATTTATGTGTTTCTGGAATTAATCACGGATCAAATTCATCTATAAATGTAATTTATTCTGGTACGATGAGTGCAGCTGTTGAAGCCGGAATTGAAGGTGTTCCTGCAATCGGATTTTCCTTATTAGATTTTAATTGGCACGCAGATTTTTCTGCTTCTAAAAAAATAGTAAAGCAAATTGTTTTACAAGCTTTAGAGAATAAAATTCCAGAAGATACTGTGTTGAATGTAAACATTCCTAATTTACCAGAAAAAGAAATAAAAGGTATTAAAATCTGTAGGCAAGCAAACGGAAATTGGCAAGAAAATTTTGATAAAAGAACAAGCCCAAACGGAAAAGAATATTATTGGTTATCTGGCGAATTTGTTTGCAAAGACAAAGGAGAAGATACAGATATTTGGGCACTAAATAATGGGTATGTTTCTGTGGTTCCTGTTCAGTTTGATATGACTGCGCATCACACGATACAAAAATTAAATACATGGGATTTGTAAAAAAAGAAATGCTAATTGGCGTTTTAGTTTCCATTTTTGCAACGTTTGCTGGTGTGTTTATTTATATAGAATTTTTCTCGAAATTCGATTTTCAAGAAACATTAAATGTTATCAAAGAACAAAATTTAACAGGAAAAATATTAACCTTAGCAGCAATTCCTAATTTGTTTGTGTTCTTTGTTTTTATCAAAAAGAAACAAGATTATAGAGCAAGAGGCGTTTTATTAACCACAATTTTAATTGCAATTACTACCTTTGTTATCAAGTTGTTTTAAGATCAATTTTTAAAAATCGGAATGAAATACTACATAATTGCAGGAGAAGCTTCAGGAGATTTACACGGTTCTAACTTAGTAAAAGCATTGTTTGCACAAGACAAAAATGCAACGATTAGATGTTGGGGTGGCGATTTGATGGAGAATGCTGGCGCAACTTTGGTAAAACATTACAAAGAATTGGCTTTTATGGGTTTTGTAGAAGTGATTGCCAACATTCCTACGATTTTTAAAAACATCGCTTTTTGTAAAAAAGATATTGAAGCTTTTAAGCCAGATGTTGTTGTTTTTATTGATTACTCTGGATTTAATTTGCGCATTGCAAAATGGGCAAAACAACAAGGTTTTAGAACCAATTATTACATTTCTCCACAAGTTTGGGCATCAAGATCTAGCCGAGTAGAAAAGATTAAGCGAGATGTTGATATGATGAATGTAATTCTGCCTTTCGAGAAAGATTTTTACGCAAAATACAATTACAATGTAAATTTTGTTGGTCATCCATTAATTGATGCCATTGCAGATAGACACCAAGTTGATGAAGCAGCTTTTAGAAAGGAGCATCAATTAAGTGATAAAAAAATTATTGCATTATTGCCAGGAAGTAGAAAACAAGAAATTACAAAAATGTTATCTGTAATGCTTTCTTTGGTTGATGGTTTTAAAGAATATCAATTTGTAATTGCTGGTGCACCGAGTCAAGATTATGCCTTTTATCAGCAGTTTATAAAAACCGATAATGTGCAGTTCATCAATAATAAAACCTACGATTTACTGAGTGTTTCGTTCGCAGCTTTGGTAACATCTGGAACCGCAACTTTAGAAACCGCATTATTTAAAGTGCCGCAAGTAGTTTGTTATAAGGGAAGCGCTATTACGTTTGCAATTGCAAAACGAATTATCACTCTAAAATTCATTTCTTTGGTTAATTTAATTATGGATAAACAAGTGGTAACTGAGTTGATTCAGTCTGATTTTAATCAAAAGAAACTCAATCAAGAATTGACTAAAATTCTTGATGAAGAACATCGAGAAAACTTGTTTTTAGAATACTACGAATTAGAAAAAATCTTAGGAGGAAAAGGCGCTTCAGAGAAATCTGCGCAATTGATTATTGAAGGCTTAAAATAATTTCTTATTTTTTTAGTAACTTTATCATGCTATGAAAAAGTTGCTAAGTTTTTTACCAACTCATTTTACTATTTGCCTAATTATCGGAATTGTCTTGCAATTTCAGTACAATTTATGGCAATTTTCATCTGCGAAATCTATTGTTGTTTTTGCAGTTCTTTTAGTGCTAATTTTTGTTTTTAGATATTTTAAAAAACGTTTTTTCTTCACCTTTTTTAGCTGGATTTTCTTTGTTTTAATCGGAATGTTTACAGTCTTTTCTGGTGATGATTCTCATGATGAAAATTACTACGAAAACTATTATTCTCAAGATTCATTAATACATTTTAAAGTAGAAAAAGTACTGAAAAGTAATTTGTATTACGATAAATATATTGGTTCAATTGTAAAAGTTGGAAATCAAAAAACAATCGGATCTATTTTACTAAATGTGCAGAGAGATAGTTTGCAACCCGAAACTAAAATTGGCTCAGCTTTTCTTTTTAAATCCGAACTGAGTGCGATTTCAAAACCATTAAATCAGTATCAGTTTAATTATAAAAAGTATTTGAAAAAACAAGGTATTCATCATCAAGTGTTTTTAAGAAATACAGCGTATTTAATTAAAGAATCTGATGAAAAATCAATTTATAGAATTGCAGAGAATATTAGAAATACGATTGAAAGAGAATTGATAAATAACGGATTTAAAGGCGAAGAATTGGCTGTAATAAAAGCCTTAATACTTGGGCAAAGGAATAATATTTCTAAAGAATTGTTAGAAGATTATACAAATGCTGGTGCGATACATATTTTGGCAGTTTCTGGTTTACATGTCGGAATTATACTGTTGATTTTATCATTCATTTTAAAACCACTAGAAAGAGTTAATAATGGAAAAATTATCAAAATATTTTTAATTGTTTTGTTATTGTGGTTTTTTGCAATAATTGCAGGTTTGTCGGCGTCAGTTGTTAGAGCTGTGACAATGTTTACGGCAATTGCAATCGGAATGACATTTAATAGAAAAACCTTTGTACAGCATACATTAATTGCATCGATGTTTGTGTTATTGCTTTGCAAACCTATGTTTCTGTTTGATGTTGGTTTTCAACTGAGTTATTTAGCGGTTTTTAGCATTGTTACTATTCAGCCAAAATTGTATAGTTTATGGAATCCAAAATGGATAATTACTGATAAATTTTGGCAATTATTTACAGTTTCTATTGCTGCGCAACTAGGAGTTTTACCTGTAAGTTTATTTTATTTTCATCAGTTTCCAGGATTATTTATGCTGTCTAATTTGGTAATTATTCCGTTTATTGGAATTATTTTGATGTTCGGAATTTTAGTAATTACATTATCGTTATTTCAAATGTTGCCAAGTTTTATAGCAGATGTTTATATGTTTATTATTTCGTTAATGAATCGATTTGTAAGTTGGATTTCTATTCAAGAATCTTTCTTGATAAAAGAGATTTCTTTTTCAACATTATTTTTAATAGTGTCTTATTTATGTTTGATTTTTGTTTTTCGATATTTTAAGAAAAAAACGTATAAATCTGTGATTGCACTTTTATCAATTGTTATCATTTTTCAATTGAGTATTTTTTATGAGAAACATCAAACAGAAGTAACTACTGAACTTGTTATTTTTAATAAAAGTAGACAAACAATTATTGGAGAAAATGATCATGGAAGTTTAAAAATTTATCATGATTTAGATTCTTTAAGCATCAGAAATCTCAGTGTAATTAAAGATTATAAAATAGGGAAGAAGGTTAAAAAGGCTCAGTTTATAAATCAACTTTCAAACAGTTATCAATTTAAAAATAAAACTTTTTTATTAATTGATAGTTTGGGTGTTTATCAATTAGGAAATCAATTAAAACCAATAGTTTTACTAATGCAATCGCCAAAAATTAATTTAGAAAGATTGATTAATAATTTGCAGCCAAAGCAAATAATTGCTGATGCATCAAACTATAAAAGTCAAGTTATAAGTTGGAAGTTAATCTGTGATAAAAAGAATGTTCCGTTTTTTTACACAGCAGAAAATGGCGCAATAATATTTAAAGAGTAATTTGGTTATGTTTTGTCGAGCAGAGTCGAGATCTAATATTTAAAAAGTTAAAGTTCTTGATTTTGTTTGAAGCGAAAAAAGCAGTAATTTATTCCTTAATATTACTTTTGAAGCTCTTTACAAAATCTCCCCACTTCTTCTCTTTTCTGTCTTTTTTAATAAAGAAAGCCAAGACCATTTCCATTTTTTTTGCAGGTAAATACCCAGGAATTCTATCTAATAATTGCTCATCTTTATTTAGGATAATTGTAGTAGGGTAACTTAATTTTCCGTTTTGTAACGCGGCACTTAATTCGTGATATTTACTTTTCCCTTGCTGGTTGTATTTAAAAGTATAATCTTTATAAGTAATTGGTTCTTTGCCTTCTCCGTTTAATTTTATGGCATGATAATTATCGTTTACATATTTAGCAATTACAGGATTTGTGTAGGTTTCGTTGTACATTTTTTTACACCAACCACACCAATCTGTATAAATTGAAACTAACAAAGGTTTTGGATTTGTTTTGTTTAACTCAATTGCTTTTTCAAAAGAAAGCCAGTTTACTTTTTCTTGTGCATTTGTGTTAATTGCAAAACAGATTAATAAAAGGAATGTTATTTTTTTCATGTGATGTTTGTCGAAATATATGTTACAAATTTACAAAAATAAAAAGCACCAAAAAATGGTGCTTTTCATAAAATATTGTGAATACGTTTTGTTAATGAACGTTACCCATTAGTTTTTTCATTAATGGAGATAGCAATAATACAACAGCTCCAGCCCCAAGAGCATACATGGCTATTAAGTGAAAACCATCAGTGTAAATTGATAAGGTTTCTAAACCACCAACATTTTTGTCTGTACTTTCAACCGCTAACTGTTCTCCAATGAAACCAACTATTTGAAAAGCAAAAGCTGATGATAAAAACCAAACACCCATCATAAAAGCTACAATGTTTTTTGGTGATAAATCAGTAATCTTTGATAATCCAACAGGAGACATGAATAATTCTCCAATTGATAAAATGAAATACATAATTAATAAATATGCAAAAGGAACCATTCCATTCTCATCTGCACTTGCGCCGCTTATTGATAAAATGTAAAAACAAACACCAGCTAGTAGTAAGCCAAGTCCAAATTTGTATGGTGTTCTTGGGTTCATTCCTCTTTTAGATAAATATCCCCAAAGTAGAGAAATAGGAATTGCTAAAACGATGATAAACATTGAGTTTAATGCATTCGTTTGTGCAGCAGACATAATTCCTTCCAAGGCAACATTTCTAGCTGCAAATAATGTAATTACACTTCCAGATAATTCATGGAATCCCCAGAACAAAGTCATAAAAAATGTAATTAAAACTGCCATTATTAATTTCTTTCTTGCTACAGAATCTAGTTTAATCATGATGAAAACTAAATACGCTAAAACAGCAAAACCAATAAATTTAAAAATTCCACTTACATAATTTTGTTGCCAAGAAGCTAATAGATATGCAATTCCTGGAGCACATAAAAATGCGATAATAGGAATTAAAGTTTTTTGAGGAACTCCAAATAGTTTTTTTTCATATACTTCTTTGCTTGGAGGCATACCTTTATCTCCAAAAACATTCTTTTTAATTCCGCTCCAAAAGAATATTAATCCAGCCATCATTCCAATACCAGCTAAACCAAAACCATAATGATAGCCATATTCTAAAGCTAACCATCCACATAAAAGTGGTGCAACAAAACCTCCAATATTAATTCCCATATAAAAAATGGTAAAACCAGAATCTTTTCTAACATCACCATCTTTATATAACGCTCCAACAAAAGTGGAAATATTTGGTTTAAAGAAACCATTACCAACTACAATAAATGCTAATGCTAAAAAGAAAGCAATATCATTTTCTACTGCGAGTACAAAATGACCTAAAGCCATTAGTATTCCACCTAAAAAAATAGAACTTCGCATTCCTAAAATTTTATCAGAAATTTGTCCTCCAATTACAGTTGAAGCATACACCAAAGAACCATAAGAAGCGTAGACAACAGCAGTTGCAGTGTCTCTTTCAATTATAGCTGCAAAAATATGATCAATCATGTAAAGCGTTAATAACGCTCTCATTCCATAGAAACTAAATCGTTCCCATAGTTCTGCAAAAAATAAATAAAATAACCCTTTTGGATGTCCGAACAATTCTTGTTCAGCTGGATTTACTGTTGAATCTGCCATAATTGTATTAGTAGTATTAGTGTTAGTTTTTTTAGTTATTTCTATTTTAAAGAAATAGATTTCAATAAAATCTTGCCAAGTTTACGGAAAAATCAGCAAAAATCCTTTCAAAAAACTGATAAATATTGATTATTAAGTTGATTTTCATTCCATTCATTTATCTTTGTAATACTTAAAATCAAAGAATCAATGTCCAAAATTATTTCAGGATTTTCAAAATTAACCAAGGAAGAAAAGATTACTTGGTTGACCGAAAATTATTTTAGTTCTCAGCCAGAAATTATAAAAACATTAAAGCAGTATTGGAATGCAGATGAGAAACTGCAGCAATTGCATGATGACTTTATCGAGAACACCATTTCAAATTTTTATTTGCCTTATGGTGTTGCACCAAACTTTGTAATTAATGGAAATGATTACGTAATTCCGATGGTTGTAGAAGAAAGTTCTGTGGTTGCAGCGGCTTCAAAAGTGGCAAAATATTGGAGTTCTCGAGGTGGATTTAAAGCAGAAGTAATTTCAACGACTAAAATTGGACAAGTACATTTTATGTTTTCTGGCGATGAAAAGGAATTGAAAGCATATTTCGAAAATAAAAAAGAAGATTTATACAAAGCAACAGCTTCCATCACAAAAAATATGGAAAAACGTGGCGGCGGAATTTTAGATATTGAATTAAAAAACAAAACAGAAAAATTAGAAAACTATTATCAATTACACGTAACTTTTGAAACGAAAGATTCAATGGGAGCAAATTTTATCAATTCATGTTTAGAGGCAATTGCCAAAGAGTTTAGAAATAACGACATTGAAATTGTGATGAGTATTTTGTCTAATTACGTTCCAAATTGTATTGTAAAAGCTTCGGTTTCTTGTAAGGTTGATGAATTAGGTGGAGAAAATCCGCAAGAATTTGCAGAGAAATTTTATCAAGCAGTAAGAATTGCAGAAGTAGAATCTTACAGAGCTGTTACACACAATAAAGGAATTATGAACGGAATTGACGCCGTTGTGTTGGCAACCGGAAATGATTTTAGAGCGATTGAAGCTGGCGCGCATGCGTATGCATCAAAATCTGGAAATTATAGCAGTTTAACACATTGTTCTATTGATGATGGAGTTTTTAACTTTTGGATAGAAATTCCGTTAGCTTTAGGAACTGTTGGTGGATTGACAGCATTGCATCCAATGGCAAAATTGTCGTTAGAAATGATGCAAAAACCATCAGCAAAAGAGTTGATGCAAATTATTGCAACGGCTGGTTTGGCACAAAATTTTGCAGCTTTAAAAGCGTTAACAACAAGCGGAATTCAACAAGGACATATGAAAATGCATTTGATGAATATTTTAAATCAGTTAGAAGCAACTGCTGATGAAAAAGAGCAAATAGTTTCTTATTTTAAAGATAAAACGGTAACACATAGCGGAGTTATTGAAAAGTTTAACGAATTGAAAAATCAATAACTTGAATCGATTTTACAGCAACGGAAAATTATTGTTAACTGGAGAATATGTTGTTTTGGACGGCGCAAAATCTTTGGCAGTTCCTACAAAATTTGGACAAGATTTAATTATTGAAAAAATAAATGAACCCCAGTTAATCTGGGGAAGTTTTACTGAATCTGGAGAATGTTGGTTCGAAGCAATTTTTGATTTACCAAAATTGCGTTTAAAAAACGCAACTTTTAATTCTGATAAAGAAGGAAGTGCTGAATTTATCGCAGAAACGTTGCAGAAAATATTGAATGAAACCAGAAAACTAAACCCAGAATTCTTACAATCTAATTCAGGTTTTATCGTAAAAACCAATTTAACTTTTCCTCAAAACTGGGGATTGGGAAGTTCATCTACTTTAATCAATAATATTGCAAATTGGGCAAATGTTGATGCGTACAAATTACTTTGGAATGCTTTTTCTGGAAGTGGTTATGATCTTGCTTGTGCTCAAAATGATTCACCGATTTTTTATCAATTGGAAAACAGTCTCTCGTCTCCGCTCGAGATGACAACCAAAGTTGAACAAGTAAATTTTAATCCGAGTTTTAAAGACGAATTGTTTTTTGTTCACTTAAATAAAAAGCAAAATAGTAGAGAAGGTATTACGCAATACAGAAAAAACAATCAAAATATTCAGCAAGAAATTGAAGCAATTTCAAGTCTTTCAGATGAGTTTTTAAAATCAACTTCAACCAAAGCATTAGAAAAAATAATTGTAGAGCACGAAACAATTATTTCTTTAATAGTTAAATTAAATCCAGTAAAAAAGGAATTATTTCCTGATTATTTTGGTGCTGTAAAAAGTTTAGGAGCTTGGGGCGGAGATTTTGTTTTGGTTACCGGAAATGATGATACACCAAATTATTTTAACCAGAAAGGATTTGAAACGGTTTTGCCATATTCTAAAATGATTTTATAGTAAATTGAATAGGTCTCGACTGCGCTCGACCTGACAATCACTTTTTAAAATGTCTCCTCGAGCGCAGTCGAGAGGTTTATGAAAAAAATGAACAAAGTAATAATTATTGGAGGAGGAGCAGCTGGTTTTTTTACAGCGATTAATGCCAAAGAACAAAATCCAGATTTAGATATTATCATTCTTGAAAAAGGGAAAGAGGTTTTGCAAAAAGTGAAAATTTCTGGTGGCGGAAGATGTAATGTTACGCATGCTTGTTTTGAACCAAAAGAATTGGTAAAGTTTTATCCAAGAGGCGAAAAAGAATTACTTGGACCTTTTCATACATTTATGACTGGCGACACTTTTGAATGGTTTGATGATCGTGGTGTTCCGTTAAAAATAGAAAGTGATAATCGTGTTTTTCCTGAAGCTAATACTAGTCAAGCAATTATAGATTGTTTTCAAAATTCTGTTGAGAAACTCGGAATTAAAGTATTGAAAAATCACGGAGTAACTTCAATTCAAAAAGAAGAAAATCACTGGAAAATCAACACAAAGAATGAAACTTTTACTGCTGATAAATTAGTGATTGCTGCTGGAAGTAGCAATAAAGCATGGGAATTAGCAAAAAACTTAGATCATACAATTGTAGAACCTGTTCCGTCTTTGTTTACGTTTAATATTAAAGACAAACGAATTATTGATTTGTTAGGAATTTCTGTGCCAAATGCAACAGTAAATATTGTCGGGACAAAATTAGAATCTTCAGGTCCTTTATTAATTACACATTGGGGAATGAGCGGGCCTGCGGTTTTGAAATTATCGGCTTTTGGCGCACGCATTTTAGCAGAGAAAAATTATCAATATAATGTGGAGGTCAATTGGTTATCTAGACCAACCGATAAAATTGTAAATGTGTTGTTGAATTTAAAAAAGAAACAACCTAAAAAGCAAGTGTTTTTAAAATCGCCTTTTACAGAAATTCCTAGAAGATTGTGGGAACGTTTGGTAATTGCTTCTGATATTTCAGAGAATTTTAAATGGGCAGATTTAAGTAATAACCATATTGATAAATTGGCAAATCAACTTACAAAAGGATTGTTTAACGCCAACGGAAAAAGTACATTTAAAGAAGAGTTTGTTACTGCTGGCGGAATCGATTTAAAGGAAATCAACTTTAAACGTTTTGAAAGTAGAAAGCACGATAATTTATTCTTTGTTGGCGAAATGCTAAATATTGACGCCGTAACTGGCGGATTCAATTTTCAAAATGCTTGGACTGGTGGTTTTATTTGTGCGAAAGC
>CAXICE010000034.1:0-12786 GCA_964022045.1 uncultured Polaribacter sp.
ACGTGCGCCAACATCTTGAATATCAAAAACAATTACATCAATTCCTTTTAATTGTTCGTCAGAAGGTTTTTTACTTTTCCCGTGTAAAGAAAAAACAGGCAAACCCGTTTTGGTATCAAAACCATCTTCAACATGTTCGCCAGCATCGGCTTTTCCTCTAAATCCGTGTTCTGGAGCAAATACTTTTTTAATGTTGATTTTAAGTGATAAAAGAGAATCTACTAAGTGTCTTGTTTCTTGCTTCTTGTTTCTTGTTTCAATTACAGAAGTTTGATTCGCAACAATAGCAACATTTTTCCCTTTTAATAAGTTTAAATAAAGTTGAGTTTGCTCAGCAGCAACTTTAATTTCGATAGTTTTTTGTGCACAAGAAGTCAAGCTAAAACAAATGCTTAAGAATAAGATTAAATATGTATTTTTGAAACGAACTAATTGTGTCATAAAATTGAATTACGAGTTATTTATTGCAAAACGTATTATTGCTGGTAAAGAGTATAAAAATAGTATTTCGTCGCCAATAATAAAAATTGCTATCACAGCAATTGCATTGGGAATTATTATTATGATGATTTCTATTGCAACTGGAAGCGGGATGCAACATAAAATTAGAGATAAAGTTTCTGGTTTTAAAGGTCATGTGCAAATTACAAATTATGATGATAATAACTCTGAGGTTTCTATAAATCCGATTGATAAAAACCAAGATTTTTACCCGGAATTTAAAAATATTGATGGCATAAAAAATGTGCAGGTTTTTGCCAATAAAGCTGGATTGATTAGAACTGCAACCGATTTTGAAGGCATTGTTTTTAAAGGAGTTTCTACAGATTACGATTGGTCTTTTTTTACAGAATATTTAGTAGAGGGGAAGTTGCCAAATTTTAATCAAACTAGAGTTAGAGATGTGTTGCTTTCAAAAACATTGGTAAATAGATTGAACTTGAAATTAAACGACACCATCAATGTTTTCTTTTTAAAATCGACCAAAAATAAATTACCAAGCAGATATAAATTAATTATTGTAGGAATTTACGATACAGGTTTCAATCAGTTTGATAAAAACATGGTTATTGGCGATATTAAAGAAGTGCAACGATCTAACAAGTGGAATGAAAATCAGATTGGTGGTTTTGAAGTATTGCTAGATAACTTTGATGATATCGAACAAAAAGGAAATGAAATTTATGCAGAAATTGGTTCCACTTTAAACAGCAATACAATTGTAGAAAATTACTCGTTTATTTTTGAATGGATTGAGTTGTTTGATAATAATGTGTGGTTTATCATCGGAATTATGATTTTAGTTGCCAGTATAAATATGATTACAGCGTTGTTAGTTTTAATACTAGAGCGTGTGCAAATGGTTGGTGTTTTAAAAGCACTTGGAAGTGATAATTGGAGCATTCGAAAAATCTTTTTATACAATGCTAGTTATTTAATTTTAAAAGGTTTGCTTTGGGGAAATATAATAGGGATTTTAGTTTTGTTTTTGCAACAACAATTCGAGTTTATTACGCTAGATCCAACAACCTATTATGTTTCTACAGTTCCAGTAACTATTGATCTTTTTGCATTATTAATTCTAAACATTGGTACATTAATTTTATGTTTCCTAATGTTGATTATACCTTCAGTTATTATCACTAAAATCAATCCTGTAAAGTCAATTAAATTTGCATAAATTTGCACTTTAAAATTTGACAATGAACTACGCAAAAAATATATTAGAAACTATTGGAAATACACCAATGGTAAAGATTAACGAATTAGCAAAAGAAATACCAGCTTTGGTATTGGCTAAATACGAAACTTTTAACCCAGGAAATTCTGTAAAAGATAGAATGGCGTTAAAAATGATTGAAGATGCAGAAGCAGATGGACGTTTAAAACCTGGCGGAACAATTATTGAAGGAACTTCTGGAAACACCGGAATGGGTTTAGCATTGGCAGCAATTGTAAAAGGATACAAATGTATTTTTGTAATGGCTGATAAACAATCTAAAGAAAAGGTTGATATTTTACGCGCCGTTGGAGCAGAAGTTGTGGTTTGTCCAACAGCAGTTGAGCCAGAAGATCCAAGAAGTTATTATTCGGTTTCTAAAAGATTAGGAGAAGAAATAGAAAATTCTTGGTATGTAAATCAATATGATAATCCGTCTAACGCAGCAGCACATTACGAAAGTACGGGTCCAGAAATTTGGAAACAAACCGAAGGAAAAATTACACATTTTGTAGTTGGAGTAGGTACTGGAGGAACGATTTCTGGTGTTGGAAAATATTTAAAAGAGCAAAATCCAGATGTAAAAGTTTGGGGAATTGATACATACGGAAGTGTGTTTAAAAAATATCACGAAACTGGTGAGTTTGATGAGAATGAAATTTATCCATATGTAACAGAAGGAATCGGAGAAGATATTTTACCGAAAAATGTAGATTTTTCTATAATTGATGGATTTACAAAAGTGACCGACAAAGATGCTTGTGTGTACACGCAACTGTTAGCAAAAAAAGAAGGAATGTTTTTAGGGAATTCTGCTGGAGCTGCTATAAAAGGATTGTTGCAATTAAAAGATAAATTTACCAAAGATGATGTTGTTGTGGTATTATTTCATGATCACGGAAGTAGATATGTTGGTAAAATGTTTAATGATGATTGGATGCGAGAAAAAGGGTACATCGAGTAGAAAAGAAATAATTTATTTAAAACAAAAAAACCACTTCAAACGAAGTGGTTTTTTGTTGTCAACTAATTCAAATAATTTACACAATGAAAACAAGTCTCTCACATTTGTTTTCATTTTCTCTATTTGCAAACCGCGTGCCAAAATGTATTTTTCTTTGAAAAAAAGTTAAATAAATGTAATTTTTATATTTTATTAACATTTCAATTAAAATAATTAGTAAATACTCAAATATTTTGACGGTTTAGTTAAAGATAATTGAATGAAAAGAGCAAAAGATTGTCAAAATAAAAAAGCTCACAAATAGATTTTGTGAGCTTTTTTTAATTTTTTGTAAAAATTTAGCTTGCGTGCTTATGTGCTTTGTAAGAAGAACGGACTAAAGCGCCACTTTCTACATACATAAAGCCCATTTCTAAACCTAAAGTTTCGTATTTTTTAAATTGATCTGGAGTGATAAACTCTTTAACTGGTAAATGCTTTTTACTAGGCTGTAAATATTGACCAATTGTTATAACATCTAATCCAACATTGCGTAAATCTTTCATGGTTTGGATAACTTCTTCTTCTGTTTCTCCTAAACCTAACATGATTCCAGATTTGGTACGCATGCCGTTTTCTTTTAAGTATTTTAAAACACCTAAACTTCTTTCGTATTTTGCCTGAATTCTAACTTCTCTGGTTAACCTTTTTACAGTTTCCATATTATGAGAAACTACTTCTGGTGCAACTTTTATAATTCTATCAATTTGTTTTTCGTTTCCTTGAAAATCAGGAATTAAAGTTTCTAACGTTGTCTTCGGATTTGCTCTACGAACAGCATTTACAGTTTCTGCCCAAATAATAGAACCACCATCTTTTAAATCGTCTCTATCAACAGATGTTAAAACCGCATGTTTAATACTCATCAATTTTATTGAACGCGCCACTTTTTCTGGTTCATCCCATTCAACTGTATCTGGTCTTCCGGTTTTTACACCACAAAATCCACAAGAACGCGTACAGATATTTCCTAAAATCATAAAAGTTGCAGTTCCTTCTCCCCAACATTCGCCCATGTTTGGGCAACTACCGCTTGTACAAATTGTGTTTAATTTGTACTTATCTACCAAACCTCTAAGTTCTGTGTATTTTTTACCAACAGGTAATTTTACACGCAACCATTTTGGCTTTTTTACTTTTTCTGGAATAATTGCAGTTTCGTTTATCATGCTAACATAAATTGAAGTGCAAAGTTACAAATAATTGGATTATAAATTCACTAAAAACCAAACACTAAATCCGATTAAAAAAACGATTCCGAGCCAACTCAAAACTTTTAAATATATATTTGGTTGATGTTCTTTTGGTGTGTGTTTTCCTGAAATTAATACATAATTTAAAATAGCATAAAAAGGCGCTGTTAAAAACGATAAAATTGTTGCGATTTTCACTAATAATCCCATATTACTCATAAAGAAATATAGAATGATAAATGTTCCTATTGCTAAAAAGAGAATCCAAAACCAATAATTGAATTTCGTTTTTTTGTCAAACAGTAAATTTGTGGTTTTTGCCATGACTCTTGGCGATGCATCTAAGGTTGTAATTGTAGTGCTAAACATGGTTGTAAAAGCAGCAATAGCTATTAAAATATAAGAATATTCTCCAAGATTTTCTGTGTACAAATGAATTAATTGTGAAGCAAAAACGCCGCCGCTATTAGAGAAGGTTTCTCCTGAATTAAACAGGACCAATGCACCTAGAATCACAAAGCAAACACCGAGAAAAAGAGTTCCTAAATAGCCAACATTAAAATCGAAAATAGCTTGAGATGGTTTTGTTTTTGTTAGTGTAGTTTTATCTTTTTCCAACGTCCAAATTGAATGCCAAACAGAAATATCTAACGGCGCTGGCATCCAACCTAAAAAAGCAATTAAGAATGTAATTTCAATAGTTCCGGTTGGAATGATTTGTGTAAAATTAAATGTTTCTTTATTACTGTAAAGTGCAATTAAAACAGCAGTTAATGTGCTTAATGTTAGTAAAATAATGATGTATTTCATCAACTTATCAAGCAATTTATATTTTCCAATAATCAGAATTAAAACACTAATTATAATGATGATTATTGACCATAAAACCAAATCGTTTGTAAATCCAAATAATTGCGAAGCCAAACCAGCAGTAACAATGGTAACTGCAGCTTGAATGGTAAACATGGTTGCAAAATTGATGATATAATACGCAACCAAAACTGGTTTTCCTAGTTTTTTATATCCGTCTAAAAGTGTTTCTCCTGTAGCTGATGCATAACGTGGCCCAAATTGAAAAAATGGATATTTAAATAAATGTACTAACAATAATGCCCATAATAAACCAAATCCAAATTCTGCTCCAGCTTTTGTAGATTGTACCAAGTGCGAAACGCCAATTGCGGCACCTGCAAATAATAAACCTGGACCTAAGGAATTTAGGAATGATTTTTTCATGTTAAGATTTTTTAATAATCTCAGCTAATAATTTTCGAGCTCGTAATAGTTTTACTTTTACGTTATTCATCGGTTCGCCAATTTGCTCAGAAATCTCTTTATAACTCAATTCTTGGAAATAACGCAAATTAATTACTTCTTGATATTTTGGCTTTAACTGCTTGATGTCTTTTAGTAATTTTGCTAAGTTTTGCTCCGTGATTATCTTGTCTTCTGGCGTTGGATTGTCATCAGCGACCTCGTAAATTTCTGCGTTTTTTGTTTTGTAAGATTCAGTTAAAATGGAAGACTTCTTTTTGCGTAACGTATCAATATGGATGTTTTTAGAAATGGTAATCAACCAAGTTTTAAATTGATATTTCTCATCAAAAGAATCAATTTTATCAAAAGCTTTAGAAAAAGTTTGAATGGTAATATCTTCTGCGTCATTTTCGTTTTGATGTCTTTTTAGTTGAAAATTATGAACACTATTCCAGAAATTATCTAGCAGAATATTAAAAGCAAGTTGATTGCCTTCTTTCGCTTTCTGTATGGTTTGTAGTAATTCGTCGCCGTTTATTTCCAATGCGTTGGTTTTGAAAAAGTATTGGAGATAAAGATACTAAATTGAAATAAAAGTAGAAAAATTTCTAAAAATGGTAAAAAGAAAACGATGTTTTTTTCTTGTAATCGCTTTGCTGATATTCCGAAAACAATAAGTAATCCGATAAAATAAAGTGCTACAATTGGTGTAATAAGTTGCCAATCCATCAAAAATAAAAGTGTAATTGCTGTTGGATAAAACAATAATTTACTGATAAAATACAATCCTAACAAAACCTTATGATTGAATTTATAATAGGATGCTGTAGAAACGTGTCTTCTTTTTTGACGAAACCATTGGCTTAAAGTCAATGGCGGATTTGAAAGTGTAAAACTTTTAGGATCTAAAGAAATAGCTGTATTTGTTTTTGTTGCTGCTTCTTGTATAAATAAATCATCGTCTCCAGAACGTATTTGAATGTGTTTTATAAATCCGTTTGTTTTAAAAAACTCTTCCTTTTTATAGGCTAAATTTCTGCCAACGCCCATGTATGGATTTCCTAATTTTGCGTAGCTAAAGTATTGAATAGCTGTTAGTAAAGTTTCAAAACGCACTAGTAGATTAACAAATGTTTTTTGTGATTTATATTTTCCGTAACCTAACACAATTGTTTTTTCTTTAGAAAAAATCTGAATCATAGTTTCAATCCAATATTTAGAAACAGGTTTGCAATCGGCATCAGTAAATAACAAATGTTCGTTTGTGGCGGTTTTAATTCCGAGTGTTAAAGCATATTTTTTATTTCCCCAAAAAGCTTCGTTATTTTTTACGTTTACAATTTTAATGTTTTTGTGTTTTGCTTTAAAAGATTCCATTATCTCTAAAGTATCGTCAGAAGATGCATCGTTAATTAAGACAATTTCGAAATGATCATATTTCTGATTGATAATGCTCGGTAAAAACTCTTGTAAATTTTTCGCTTCGTTTTTGGCGCAAATAATTACCGAAACGGGAACTTTATCATTCGATTTTTTAGTTCTTTTTTTTGAAAATAAAATTGATGAAAAACACAGAAAATAAATAAGTTGTATGGCAGTTGTTGCTACGAGAATGTAGAAAAAAACTGTAAGCATCATAAGGTAAAAATCAATTAGTTGTGTTGAGGTTCAGCACACGTATCAAATTGATCTGGAGTTTTACCACAAAAACCACAAGATTCTCCTGTTTCGTTTAACATTGGGTTTTGACTGGCGCAAGTTCCGGCAAACTTACCATCTTTTTTTGCCCAAATTTTAATGGCAATTCCTGCAACAGCTAAAGCTAATAATCCAATGGTGATAAAAACAAGTTTCATGATAAAAAATTTTCTATTGCAAAGATACTTATTATTAAAAAAAAGAACTAAAAAATAGATGCATTTTAATGTTAAAAAAGAAAGTTTTCATTTTTGGTAGGGTAATCTAAAAGTGAACTGTTTTATATACAAACAAAGAAGATTTTATGAAGCAAAGCTACTTTTTATTTAATTTATTAAAACCATTTAATATGAAAACTATTTTCAAAATAACAATTGTATTTGTAGCGACAACTTTACTATTTTCTTGTACTTCAAATGCGGAAGAGGAATATGTAGATATTATTACTGCAACAGATCAAGCAATCTTAGATGAGACATTAAATTTACCAGTGAATGATTTTAATTATGAAGACATTGATCTTCCTAATTCTTTTTTTGATAATAATTTAATGCGAGAAGATAATGAACCAAATAATAATAGAACAAGAAATAGAGGAGCAACACTTGGAAGAGTATTGTTCTACGATAAGGCTTTGTCTAAAAACAACACCATTTCTTGTGCTTCTTGTCACGATCAAGCTAAAAGTTTTTCTGATAGCAGAAAATTCAGTGTTGGTTTTGAAGGCGGATTAACAGCTAGAAATTCCATGAGTTTAGCAAATGCTAAGTTTTATAGAAATGGAAGTTTCTTTTGGGATGAAAGAGCAGAAACTCTAGAAGAACAAGTTGTAATGCCAATTCAAGATCATATAGAAATGGGATTGTCTCTTACAGAAATGGAAGGGAAATTAAATGCTAAAAGAAAATATAAAATATTATTTAGAAGAGCATTTGGAGATACAATTGTTACCAGAGAAAGAGTTTCTTTAGCGTTGGCACAATTTGTAAGATCAATGGTTTCATATCAGTCTAAATTTGATGATGGTTTAGCGCAAACAAATGATCCAAGAAGACCATTTGCAAATTTTACAAATTCAGAAAACAGAGGAAAACAATTGTTTTTTAGTCCGCAGACAAACTGTGCACAATGTCATACAACTGCAGCTTTTATTGGCGATGAAGCAAGAAATAATGGTTTAGATGCAGTTTTAACAGATTTAGGAGTTGGTGGAATAACTGGAAATAATAATGATATTGGTGAATTTAAAGTCCCGTCTTTAAGAAACATAGAGGTAACAGCACCTTTTATGCATGACGGACGATTTACAACTTTAGAACAAGTTATAGAGCATTACAATTCTGGAGTTAAAAACAGCCCAAATTTAGATAATAGATTAAGACAAGGAAATGGAGTTAGAAGGTTAAATCTATCGAATCAAGATAAAATTGCATTGAAAGACTTCTTATTAACATTAACAGATAGAACTTTTTTAACGGATGAAAAATTTTCATCACCTTTTAAAAATGATTAAATAATATTTACTTCTATTTCTAACGCAATTTTAAAAGTTTCTAAAACTGATTTTTGAACGTTTTGTGCAAGTGTGAAAATTTCTTTTCCGCTTGCATTTCCGTAATTCACCAGCACTAATGCCTGTTTCTTGTGAACACCAGCATCACCAAATCGTTTGCCTTTAAATCCGCATTGTTCTACCAGCCAGCCAGCCGGAACTTTAGTTTCTGTTTCTGAAATTTTATAACTTGGAATTGTAGGATGTTTTTTCTGTAATTCTAAAAATTGTTCAGTAGAAATAACAGGATTTTTAAAGAAGCTTCCGCTATTTCCTATTTCTTTTGGATCTGGAAGTTTAGATTTTCTAATGGCAATTACTGTATCAGAAACATCTTTTATTGTTGGTTTTGTAATCTTATTTTCTTCTAAAGCATTTTCAATGGCACCGTAAGAAGTATTTAATTGATGTATGTTTTTTGTCAACTGAAAACTAACAGAAGTAATAATGTATTTTCCTTTTGCATCGTTTTTAAAAATGGAATTTCGGTATCCAAATTGACATTCTGCATTTGAAAAGGTAACCAATTTATTTGTTTCAATTTCTATCGCTTCAACTTTAGTGATGGTATCTTTTACTTCAACGCCATATGCACCAATATTCTGAATTGGACATGTGCCAACATTACCAGGAATTAAAGATAAATTTTCAATTCCGCCATAATTTTGAGAAATACACCACAACACAAATTCATGCCAACTTTCACCAGAATTTACAGTTACATTTACAGAGTTTTCATTTTCTCTATCAATTGAAATTCCTTTAATATTTAAAAAAACAACTAACTTATTTATATCTCTAGTAAGTAGCATATTGCTTCCACCAGAGATTAAAAATAATTCTTTTTCAATTTTTAATAATTGTTGTAAATCGTAAAAAGAGGTAATAGAAACAAAACGTTTGGCATAACTGGTTACACCAAACGTATTGTATTCTTTTAAAGATATGTTTTCTAAAATTGTCAATTAACTATTGTATTGTTTTAAAGCTGCAGCTAAAATATCTACAGATTTTTTTAAGTCAGTTTTGTTTAAAACGTAAGCAATTCTAACTTGATTTTTTCCTTCGTTTGGTGTTGAGTAAAATCCGCTTGCTGGAGCAACCATAACCGTTTCTCCGTTTAAATCAAATTTTTCTAACATCCATTGAGCAAAAGCATCAGTATCATCAACAGGTAATTCTACCACACAATAAAAAGCTCCTTTAGGATTTGCTGCTCTTACTCCGTCAATTTTTTGTAGTTCAGAAATTAAAGTATTTCTTCTCTCTACATATTCTTCAATAACGTCATCAAAATAACTTTGTGGTGTTTCTAAAGCAGCCTCGCTTGCCAATAAAGCATAAGTTGGTGGACTCAATCTAGCTTGGGCAAATTTAATAGCTGTTGTAATAAACTCTTTGTTTCTAGAAACAATACAACCAATTCTTGCGCCACACATGCTGTAACGTTTAGAAACAGAGTCGATCATAATTGCATTATTGTCCAAGCCATTTTCGCTCATAATTGAGTGATGTTGTAAGCCATCATATACAAACTCACGATACACTTCATCAGCAATTAAAAATAAATCGTGTTTTAAAACGATTTGTTTTAATTTTTCAATTTCTTCTTTTGAATACAAATATCCGGTTGGATTTCCAGGATTACAAATTAAAATTGCTTTTGTTTTTTCAGTGATAAGTTTTTCGAAATCTTCAATCTTTGGCAAAGCAAAATTATCTTCAATACCAGAAATAACCGGAACAACTTTTACACCAGACGCAGTTGAAAATCCGTTGTAGTTTGCATAAAATGGTTCAGGAATAATTACTTCATCTCCTGGATCTGTAATACTTCCAATAGTGAAAAGTAAGGCTTCAGAACCACCAGTTGTTGCAATAATGTTATTTGGAGAAACATTGATGTTATTATTTGCATAATAATTAGCAAGTTTAGTTCTGTATTCTTCAGAACCTTCTGATCTTGCGTAAGATAACACCTCAATAGTATTGTTTTTAATTGCATCTAAAGCAACTTGTGGTGTTTTAATATCTGGCTGACCAATATTTAAGTGAAACACTTTTGTTCCTCTTTTTTTTGCGTTTTCTGCATAAGGCACCAATTTACGAATTGGCGATTCTGGCATTAAGTTTCCTTTCTTAGAAATTAAAGGCATAATTTTTGATTTAGTTTCGTTAAATGTAAAGCAAATTTCTGAATTTATTTTTAAAAACACGTTTGGTTTTGAAATTCTTTTTTAATCTTTAGGTAAGCAATAATTATTGCTTACCTAAAGATTAAAAAAATACTAAAAAAGAAAATAATAATACTGTAAATTTGTATATTGATATATTAATTTTAAATCATTATTTTTTGATAAAAAAAAATATTTTTATTCTTCTAATTTTAGTTGTTTTTTCAACATCAATACAATCACAATCTAAGTTTGGTTTTTTTGGTCCAAACCAAAAAGAACAATCTGTTCGATTTAACTTGATTAACAATTTAGTGGTTATCCCAATGGAGGTAAATGGGAAACAATTGTCATTTATTTTAGATACGGGTGTTAACAAAACCATTCTTTTTAATTTATCTCAGAATGATAGTATTGGTTTAAATGATGTTAGAAGAGTAGCATTGCAAGGTTTGGGAAAAGGAAAATCTATGGATGCATTAATCTCGGATAATAATACCTTGAAGATTAAAGACTTTGTTGGTGAAAATCAAGAAATTTATGTTTTGTTAAAAGATAAATTTGATGTTTCTGCTAAAATGGGAGTAACAATTCATGGAATTGTTGGTTATAAACTATTTAAAGATGCGGTTGTTTATATCAATTATATAACACGAAGGGTATATTTTTATAATCCTAAATTTTTTAAATACAAGAAATGTAGAAAATGTGAAACGTTTCCATTACAGTTTTACAGAAACAAACCTTATATTGATGCGAAAATTCAATTAGATACAATTGGGAATAAGCTTACCGATGTAAAATTATTAATTGATTCTGGTGGTTCAGAATCTATTTGGTTATTTGAAAATTCAAAGGAAGAAATTCAAACACCAATTAAACATTTTAAAGATGTTTTAGGGGAAGGAATTAGCGGAACTATATATGGTAAAAGAAGTAGAATAAAACAAATCTCTATAGGAAGTTTTAAAATAAAAGAGCCTACAGTTTCATTTCTAGATTCTACATCTACATTCTACGCAAGACAATTTAAAGAGCGAAACGGGAGTATTGGTGGTAATATTTTAAAACGATTTAAAGTTTGGGTAGATTACAAGAATAAAAAAATTACATTGAAAAAGAGTGGGTCTTTTAGAGGTGGATTTGAGTACAATATGAGTGGCTTAGATGTTGTTTATAATGGTAAAGTTTTGGTGAAAGAAAAAGCTTCAACTACTTTTTCAGATTCATATTCTAATAATGTTTCTGAAGTAACAGCAAGTAAAACAATTTCATTGGTTTCTAGTTATACGTATCGATTTAAGCCTTCTTATAAAATAAAACATGTTTTAGAAAATTCTCCTGCTGCACTTGCAGGAATTCAAGAAGGTGACATTATTTTAAGTATAAATGGTACAAAAACACACGAACTTACTTTAAAAGAAATTTTAGGAAAATTTCAATCTGGTCATAACAATAAAATAAGAATGATTATTGATAGAAATGGTGTAGAAAAGAAATTCCTGTTTAGATTGGTAAAGAAAATTTAATGCTTATTTCTTTATTACAAAACCTCGTATTCTAATTACTTTTCTACTCTTTTTTGCATTAGAAAAAATAGTAATCTGTTTAGAAAAACCACCTAATTTACTCGTATCGTAAGAAACTGTAATTTTTCCTTTTTCACCAGGCATTATTGGTGCCTCAGGTTTTTTAGGAACTGCACAATCACATGAAGTAATTATTTCCTTAATAATCAAAGGACTTTTTCCTGTGTTGGTAAACTCAAAAATTCTATTTCCGTCTGAGTTTTGTATAACTTTTCCATAATTAATCAATTCTTTTACAAACTTAAACTCTGGTTTTGTAATATTAGAACTTTGCCCAAAACTTGTTATGATAGAACCAATTAAAAAAAGGAAAAGAATATATTTCTTCATGTTGAATGTAATTTACGTAAAAGTAGTATTTTTGCTAATTATATTCAAAAATTAAGCCAAATTCATGGAAATTCCATCTAAATATATTGCAACTAAAGTAGAAGATAAATGGTATGATTACTGGATGAAAAATAATTATTTTCATTCAACGCCAGATGAAAGAGAGCCATATACAATTGTAATTCCGCCACCAAACGTAACTGGAGTTTTACATATGGGACATATGTTAAACAATACCATTCAAGATGTTTTAATTCGTAGAGCGCGTTT
>CAXICE010000035.1:0-12677 GCA_964022045.1 uncultured Polaribacter sp.
ACTTAAAATAATTACATTGCTTTAAAATTATTAACATGAATTTCACAAATAAAGTTGTTTGGATCACTGGAGCATCATCCGGAATTGGAAAAGCATTGGCAATTTACCTTTCTAAATTAGATGCAAAACTAATTTTATCAGCCAGAAATGAAGAAAAATTAAATGCTGTAAAACAAGCATGTGAAAATGCAGAAATGATTAAAGTTTTGCCGTTGGATTTAGGAGACTATTCAAATTTTCATGCTAAAGTTATTGAGGCAATTAATTGGTTTGGACGCGTTGATGTTTTAGTAAATAATGGCGGAATTAGTCAGCGTTCTTTAGCAAGCGAAACCTCTTTAGCGGTTGATAAACGAATTATGGATGTAAACTATTTAGGAACTGTTGCGTTAACAAAAGCATTATTGCCACATTTTATAGAAAATAAAAACGGACAATTTGTGGTTACCACAAGTATTGTTGGTAAAATAGGAACACCATTGCGTTCTAGTTACGCGGCTTCAAAACACGCTTTGCATGGTTTTTTTGATAGTTTGCGTGCAGAAAATCACAAGAATAATATTTCAGTTACCTTAGTTTGTCCAGGTTTTGTAAATACAAATGTTTCTATAAATGCGTTGACTGGCAATGGAACTGCACAAAATAAAATGGATGTTGCCACAGAAAACGGAATTGATGCATCTAAATTTGCAAAATTGATGGCAAAAGCAATTGATGCTAAAAAAGAAGAAGTTTATATTGCTGGCGCAAAAGAAAAACTAGGAGTTTATGTAAAACGATTTTTTCCGAAAGTGTTATCAATAATGATTCGAAAATTAAGTGTTACTTAAAAAAATCTAATCCTTCAAAGTACGAAACAATCGCTTCTTTCATCAACACAGATTGTTCGCCAGGTTTTAAATTTGGCAACTCATTTATAGTTTTGTAATGCGGCCATCCGTCGTCATCAAAAAAATCGAATTCGTAATAACCATAAGGTTCTAACAACTTACAAATGGCAATATGCATTAAGTTTACTTTTTCGTCTTTTTTAAATTTACGCTGTCCTTGCCCTAACTCTTGAACACCAATTAAGTAAATAATTGCATCAATATTTAACGTATCTCCATCTGCAAATTGCGCTGACAAATTGGTGACTAATAAATTCCATTTTTCTTTTAAAGAAGTAATTTCTGCCATAAATTCTAAGTAAACAACAAAGATACATACTATCTGTAAAATTTTGGTTCTTTTTTAGTAAGTTAGCAGAGATAAACAAAATAGTATTCGATGAATGTTTTTGATATAGTAATAACCGTCTTTTTATTATTCGGATTTGTAAGAGGATTAATGAAAGGGCTTTTTATAGAAGTTGCTTCTTTAGTTGCATTAATTGGTGGCGTTTGGGGCTCAATTCATTTCTCTTATTTTATTGGTGATTTTCTAAAGGAAAGTGTTTCTTGGTCAGAAAAACAAATCTCTTTAGCAGCTTTTGCTATTACTTTTATTTTGATTATTGTTGTGGTTAGTTTGTTAGGGAAGTTCTTAACAAAATTGGCAGATTTAGCAGCTTTGGGATTGGTAAATAAAATTTTAGGAGGCATTTTTGGATTGGCAAAAACAGGATTGGTTTTGAGTATTGTTTTTATCTTTTTTGACAGAATGAATTCAACAATATCTTTTGTTGATGAAGAAACTTTAGAAGAATCAATTTTATACGAACCCGTTAAAAGTATTGCGCCAACAATTTTTCCATCCATCATAAAAGAAAATGGTGTAGATGACGATGTAATTGATGACATTATTAAAAAAGTAGAATAAAAAAAGGCTTGCAAATTGCAAGCCTTTAGTTTTAATATTAAAAAGAGAGATTAATACATTGAAACTTTTCCGTTAGATAAGTGATATACACCACCAACAATTTTAATTTCTCCGTTGTCTTCCATTTCTTTTAAAATAGGACTTTTCTCTCTAATTCTGTCCATTGTCATTAACACATTATTCTTAATTGTTTGGTTTACAAACTCTGTGTTAGAAGAATTATGATCACCAGAAATTTCACCTTCTGATTTTGTTACTGCTGGCTGAATGTTATCTAACAATGCAGTAATATTTCCTAATTCAACATGATCACAAGCAGCTTTTACAGCACCACAACTTTCGTGTCCTAAAACAAAAACTAATTTGCTTCCTGCTACTTTACAAGAGTATTCCATACTTCCTAAAATGTCTGTATTTTCAAAATTTCCAGCAACTCTTGCTACAAAAATGTCTCCAATTGTTTGATCGAAAACCATTTCTACAGGAACTCTAGAATCAATACAAGATAAAACTACTGCTTTTGGAAATTGACCAGAAGTTGTTTGTGAAATTAATGCATTAGTATTTACAGAATTTGGGTTGCTCTCTGTAAATCTTCCATTACCATTTAATAAATCTTGTAAAACAGCATCTGCTGTTAATGAATCTTGAGTTGCTTTATCTATTGCGTTATTTATAGTTGTCATTTTTTGTTTTTTTAAAGTTATTTTTTATTTTCTTTTATCCAGGTAGTACACTCATTAAATGTTTTAAAGATGTGTTCTTTAGAAATTAAATCAGGAATAATATCAATTCTTTCCATCATATATTTTGGTTGTTTTAATAGATTTACAAATAAAACTTGAATGTTCTTTTTGTCAAGTTCTTGTAAAACATCTTCCATTGCATACAGCCCAGATTGATCCATATACTGCATTCTACCCAATCTAATTATTACTGTAGATGCATCACTTGGAATCTGTTGTGCTAAACTTTGAAAATCGCTTGTTGTTCCGAAAAATAAAGGACCTTTTATATGTTTGATAAATACACTTTCCTTTAGCTCTTCTGGAAAATCAGTTTCATCTGCCCAGTTCTTTTCTTTCTTTAAAGATTTTACATCAGAACGTTCTGCAGCTAAATCACCAATTTTCTTCATAAACATTAATGAGGCAATTACTAATCCGATACCCACTGCATATACTAAGTTCCAGAAAGTTGATAATAATAATACAACAATCATAATAATTACTTCAGAACTCACTTTAAAAGGACCAATTTTAGCATCACGTGGTAAACTAGGTATTGCTCTTAATCCTTTGTAATCCATTACTCCAATTCCAACAGTAATTAAAATTCCTGCTAATACTCCAGCTGGAATCTTAGAAGCAACTGGTCCAAGACCTAATAAAATTATTAATAACATAAGACCAGCAATCATCCCAGATAATTTTGTTTTTCCTCCAGATGATATATTTACTACTGTTCTTATCGTTGCACCAGCACCTGGAATTCCACCAAAAACAGCCGCAATACTATTTCCAATTCCTTGACCCACCAATTCTTTATTTGGCTTGTGTTTTGTTTTGGTCATATTATCTGCAACAACAGAAGTTAATAAAGAGTCAATTGCTCCTAATAAAGCTAATGTTAAAGCTGTAAATAAATAGGGCATAACACTACTTAATTGAAATTCTGTAAAGATTTCTAGATTAGGGATTGGTAAACCGCTAGGAATTTCTTCTATGGGTCTATAGTCAAGTCCAAATCCAATTGCAATACCAGACATAACAATCAAGGCAACTAAAGTACTTGGTACTGCTTTAGTGATTCGTTTAAATCCGTAAATAATAAAAATGGTTCCTAATGCTAGTATTAATTCTAACCAATTAATGTTTTGCAATGCTCTGGGTATTGCTTTTAAAGCACCCAAAGCTCCAGAAGTTTCTTTACCAGCTAAAGTTTGAGACTCTTTTAAAATATCAGCTTGAGTTATTTTACCAGCTCTAGAAATAGTTTCTTTAAAGTTTTCAAGAACTAAGATTCCTTCACCAGCTTCTTCTTTTAAGATGTTTTCTAAAATAACTTCTTCTGCTTGAGGCTTAAATTGATTTACAAATTCTAAATCTTCTTTTGGATAGTACCCTAAAGAAGGTAAAATCTGTGTCAATAAAATAATAACACCAATTGCAGTCATAAAACCAGAAACTACCGGATATGGTATGTATCTTATGTACTTTCCTAGTCCTAAAACACCCAATCCTATTTGCATTAAACCTGCTAATAAGAAAACAGTTAAAATTACCGGTAAAGCTTTAGAAACATCGCCATCATTTGAGGCAATAATTCCTGCAATTACTACCATACTTACTGCTGTCATTGGAGCAGTAGGTCCAGAGATTTGTGTATTTGTTCCTCCAAAAAGCGCTGCAAAGAAACTAATAAAAATAGCTCCATATAAACCAGCTGTTGGCCCTAGTCCTGAAGATACACCAAACGCTAATGCTAATGGTAATGCAACAATACCAGCTGTAATACCACCGAAAGCATCGCCTTTTATGTTTGAAAATAATTTTTTCATATATGTATATATAAGTTTTCTACTAAATAAGTAGATTTTAGTTATTAATTTTTAATATTAAGTTGATTTCTTTTTTAGAAAAGAAATTGAATTAAGACAATAATTCAGGAGGAGGAAAAACCATATTTAAATATGGCTTTGTGTAGTTTTTATTTTTGTGTGATAATGCACTAACTTTTTTAGTGCCAGAAAAAATGTAATCATTAATATTTAAAGTAGATAAAACAATTTTTTGCTTTTCAATTTTTAAATTTTCAGATTCTTCTTCTGAATTAGAATAAATAAATGAAATGTCAATAGAACTATCTACCATAGTTATTACAGTTGGAGCTATAATAAATGATAGAAAAATTATTGAAAAAAAAACAGCTATTTTGTTTTTGTACATTTTTATTTAAATAAGCAGTTGCGAAGATAAGTTTTTTGTTAAAAATAGATGTTATTTATCTGTTAACATTTTTAAATTCTTAGAAATAATCCATCCTATTTTTCCGTCAGCTAATTTAATTTTCTTCCAATTATCAACAGCGTCTAAAACACCAACTTTTGTACCTTCATGTAGTTCAAAGATTTCATCAGAATTTAATGTGGGTGCATTATTTACTGTTGTTTTGGTTGAAAAGATAATTGCATACTTTGTGTTGATTGCTTTTTGATATTGATGATAGGTTATAAATACAGAGGTAATTAACAATAAAAAGGAAAAAATACTAGATATAAAGTAAATTCTTTTTTTATTAGAAATGTTTGAAAAGTAAAAAAGCAAAAACAATATTGCACCTAAAAAAGAGAGAAAAACGGTCAGTTTTGCCCATTGATTGTAAGATAGTTTCTTCAGGTAGTTTATTTCTAATCGCTGTAAAAATGTTTTAGGAAGTTCTTCAATGCTATCAATTGTCATTCTTTTAGCAAATTCTAAATTATTTATAGCATCTTTATGTAAAGGGTCTAATAACAGTGCTTTTTCGTAATTGTAAATGGTGTTGGCAACATTATTTAATTTATAATAAGAATTCCCTAAATTAAAGTACAAATCTGCAGAAACAGAATCTTTTGCTTCTATTTCTTTATATATTTTTATGGCCTCATTAAATTTACCATCTTTATATAAATCGTTTGCATTTTTAAACAAGTTTTGAGTACTTGTTTGTGCAACAAAAATTGTTGAAGAGAGTATGCATAAAAAGAAAAACAGTTTTTTCATTTGTCTATAATTGTTTGTCTAATGCGGTTATTACTTCTTTTGCTTTTTCAAATTCATCATGCATCATTACTTCTGTAATTGGTGTGTAACGCGCAAAATCACAATCGTTTAAAACGTCAATAAAAGAACTAATAGTTTCTTTGTCTATCTCTTTAGATTGTAAAATTTCGATGATGTTTTCTCTACTTATTTCAGAGGTTTCAATTTGTAATTTTGCTTTTAAATAATTGTGTAAAGCTTTTTCTAAAGCAATATAAAAATGTTCTTTTTTACCTAATTGTTTTTTAGCTTCTGATAAATATTTTCTTGCCAAACGATCTGCTTTTCGTTGTTTTACGCCAACAAGATCACTGTTTCTTTTTGCTAAAGTATTGTAAATAATAATTCCAATCGGAATTGTAATTAAAGGCAATAACAAGAATATGTAGAATATATTAGATCTGTAAAAATCTTCTTTTTTTATTGGTTTAAAGGTGCTTTTTGTTTCTATATATCTAAAATTTGCACCTATTACATTAACCTCTTTTTTAATAGTATTATTTGTGATTGTTTCAATCTCTTTTCCTTCTAAAACATTAACAAATAAATCTTCTGTAGTTATGGTTTTGTATTTTTTTTCTCTTGGATTGAAATATGAAAAAGCTACTTTCGGAATTTTATATTTTCCTTTGTATTGTGGTACAACTGTATATAAATCATAAATAGAACCTTGAATTCCACTTAATGTAGTTCTAACTGCTTCTTTGTGTTCTGGAGTGTAGATTTCTAACTCTTTAGGAGTTTCAATTTTTGGGATTTCAAATAACTTTAAATTCCCTTTTCCAGTTACAGCAACTTTAATTTGCGATGATTCATTTGCTTTTAAATCGTTTCTACTCGATGTAATTTTAAAATCGAAATCTCCTACAGCACCATTAAAGTTTTCTGGTTTACCTTCTATTGGC
The DNA here is from genome assembly GCA_964022045.1 of uncultured Polaribacter sp. Classification (GTDB taxonomy): domain Bacteria; phylum Bacteroidota; class Bacteroidia; order Flavobacteriales; family Flavobacteriaceae; genus Polaribacter. The sequence goes on from CAXICE010000035.1 coordinate 6,509, forward strand.
AATTCTTTTACGGTAATATTTCTTTTTGAAGAAGCAAAAACTTTGGTAATATTTCTGGTAATTGGGTTTCCAAAAAAGTCACCTCTTCCAGTCGGAACACCAATTAGGATATTCATTTTTAAAGGCTCAACTTCAAGTTTTCCAGACTTGGTAGGAATTAATAAAGCTTTTCGGAGTACAACATACCTGTATTTTTCTCCATTATAAACTCCATTTTTAATCTGCAAATTGTTAATTTTTATATCTTGATTCCAAAACCCGTTATATTGAGGAGATTCAGTTACAGAAAAATCATTTACGCTAATGTTTTCACTAACATATAACTTATACTCTACATAAATACCTTCACCAACATAAGGTCTTGTTTTAGATATTTCTGCAACTAAATGCACATTTTGTTGTGCAATATAGTTGGGGTCATTAGGATTTGGCGGAATATCAATAGCTTTTAGTACATTGACTTTAACCGAATTAGATTTTAATGTTTTGCCGTTTAGTTGTATTGTAGCTTCCGGTATTGTAAAGGTTCCAATAGCTTTTGGTGTTAAGAAATAGGTGTAAGATTGTGAAAAACTAACTTTGCCGTTTATCCAAGATTGATTTACAGATTGGCTTGGCCCAGCAACAACGTTAAAGTTTTTAAAACTTGGTGGCGAAAAATTATCAGCACCTTGTTTGTTGATAGAAAAAACTATTCTTAAACGCTCATTTACCCCTAGTTTACTTTTACTAATAGTAGTTTTAAAGGATGTTTGAGTAAAAATAGATTGAGCGATAAAACTCAGAAATAGAAATATGTAAATACTTTTATTTTTCATTTTTTCAGTTATCAAAAATAATATCTTTTATAAGAAGTTAAAACAGAAAAATTACCAATCTTTTTCTTGCTTTACTTTTTTTCCTTTTGCTTTTTTAACATTCATTTTCTTTTGTGTTTTCTTTTCCTCATTATTTAAACTTTCTAATAACTGTTTAATTTGTTGAGGTGTCATATTACCTTTTTTAGGTTTTGGTTGTTGTGGGTTTTTCTTCTGATCATTAGGGTTTTTCTTATCCTTTTGATCTTTATCTTTATCACCGTCTTTTTTATCCTTGTTTTTGTCGTCTTTCTTCTCGTCTTTCTTTTTATCTCCTTTATCGTCTTCTTTTTCTTTGTCGCCTTTTTTATCTTTATTATCCTTTTTGTCTTTGTTATCTTTTTTCTTGTCGTCTTTTTTATCCTTCTTCTTGTCTTTCTTTTCTTTCTCTTTTTCTTTCTTCAATAATTCTTTTGCAACTGCTAAATTGTAACGAGTTTCATCGTCATTTGGGTTATTTCTTAGCGAATTTTTATAAGCATCTACGGCTTGTTGGTATTGTTTTTGCTCCATAGCAGCATTTCCAATATTATGAAAAGCTTCTGCTTTTGTAAATTTATCTTCAGCTCCTTTAGCAGAAATTTCGAATTGAGGAACGGCTTCTTTAAAGTTTTTTTGTTGATAAAAAGCATTCCCTAAATTATAACTCGCCTTTTTATATGTAGCGTTTTTTTCTAATGCTTTTTTAAATAAAACACTAGCATCTGTATATTTTTCTTGTTGATATAATTCATTTCCATCTCTTAATAAACTTCTTGCTTCCCTTTTTAAAGCAATAGAATCTTTAAATTCTTGAGCGCTTATTAATGATGTAAAAAACATTAGAAATAGTAAAAATGAATAATGTGCTTTCATAATTTTGTTTTTAGTGCTCGTTAAATAAATCGATTTTTTTAACCCATTTTGTTTTCTTGTCTAAGAAGAAAACATCAATCAATAAAAAGAAAATCCCGATTCCGATAAACCATTGAAATTGATCTTTATAATCAGAAAATTGTTTGGTTTCAAATTCGTTTTTTTGCGCATTCGCTATTAAATTTTCAATAAAATCTACAGGTTTTTCTGTTTTATTTCCGTCTATATATCTTCCGCCAGCTGCATTTGCTATTTCTTCTAAAACAGCTGCTTTTCTTCTAGTAATAACGGTTTCTCCTTTGTATTTTTTATAACCAATTAATGAGCCGCTAACTTTCATCGGAATTGGTCCACCATTTTCTGTTCCTACTCCAATTGTATACACTTTTATGCCATCTTTAGACATGTTTTGTGTCATCTGTTTTGTTTCTTCTTGATGATCTTCTCCGTCAGAAATAATTATTAAAAAACGATTGGTTTGTTCGTCATTATTATAATAGGTTTTTGCCAGATTTAAAGCTTCATTAATTGCAGTACCTTGGCTCGAAACCATATCTGGACTTGCATTTTGTAAAAACATTTTTGCGGCTGCATGATCTGTAGTAATTGGTAAAAGCGGATACGAATTACCAGCATAAATTATAATTCCGACTCTATCACTTCCTAATTTATCAATAATTTTAGAGATAATTTGCTTTGATTTTTCTAATCTGTTTGGTGCAATATCTTCTGCCAACATACTTTTAGAAACATCCAATGCAAAAACAACATCTACACCTTCTCGTTTTACGGTTTTTAATTTGGTTCCCATTTTAGGGTTAACCAAAGAAATCACTAAAAAACTAATACCAATTACTAAAAAAACTAGTTTCAAAACCGCTTTAAAAGTCGATTTATTTGGTGCTAATTTTTCTAATAATGCATTGTCAGTAAACTTTTTCTGAGTTCTTTTTTTCCACCAAAAAGCCAATAGAAAAAGCACAATTATTACTGGAATAATTGCGAAATAATAAAAATATATTGGTTCTTCTATTTGATACATATTTTATATAAAACTTTTAAATAAAGTGTTTTTTAATAGAAATTCTAACCCTAATAATCCTAAAGCCAACAAAACTAAATTTCTATATAATTCTTGATAATTATAATATTTAAACTCTTCAATTTTTGTTTTTTCTAATTTATTAATCTCGTCGTAAATTGCTTTTAACTCTGTATTATCTGTTGCTCTAAAATATTTTCCGCCGGTTTCATTGGCGATATGTTTTAGTAATTCTTCGTCAATTTCTACTTGTTGTTTTCTAAATTGCAATTGCCCTGTTCTTGGATCTTTAAAAGCAGGAAAATCTGCCATTCCGTTTGTTCCAATTCCAATTGTGTAGGCTTTTATATCTAATTCTTTTGCCAGTTCCGTAGCCGTTTTTGGGTCGATAAATCCAGAATTATTTACACCATCAGTCAATAAAATAATTACTTTACTTTTTGCTTTGCTTTCTTTTAATCTATTTACAGCAGAACCTAATCCCATTCCGATTGCAGTACCACCTTCTAATTGTCCCCATTTAATTTCAGAAATGGTTCTTTTTACAATGCCTTTATCACTTGTAATAGGTGTTTGTGTAAAACTTTCTCCAGCATATAAAACAATCCCGATTCTGTCATTCGGTCTTTTATTTACAAACTCGGTAGCAACAACTTTTAAAGCTTCTAATCTGTTTGGTTTTAAATCTCTAGCCAACATACTTGCCGAAACATCAATTGCCATTACAATATCAATTCCTCGGTTGGTTTTTGTTTTTTTACTAACCGCAACATTTCTTGGTCTTGCCAATGCCAAAATTAAAATACACAATGCAGCAATTCTTAAAACAAACAGTATTGGTTTTAATTTACCAATGATAGATTGTTCTGCTTTAAATCCTTTTACACTTGGTATCGTTAATGTAGCCGAACTTTTTTTACGAACTAAAATTCGCCATAGAATCATAAACGGAATTATCGCATACAGCCAGAAAAACTCTGGATTCAGAAATTCAAAATTAGTCCAATTCATCTGCTTCGGTTTTAATTTCTGGTTCCTCTTTTGCTTCTGGTTTTAACTCAGTAACAACTTCTTCTGCATCTTTTCTATTCGCTTCTATTTGCTCTGACATTGGTTTCGATTTTGCAAACTTTACCAAATCAGCTTCGCGTAATAAATCGCGTAATTTTTTAATCGTTTCTTTTGTGGTTGATATCGATTTAGAATCGTTAAAATCTGTAAGAGTTTCTATCAATTCATCAGTGGTAGATTCTAACGCAGGCACTTTTAATTCGCGCTCAATAAATCCTCTAACAATTTCTGTTAACTCACTGTAATATTCTTTAACTTGATTGTTTTGCCACAATAATTTCTCGTCTAATTGCTGTAATTTCTGAATGGCTTCTTCAAATGGAGGCAAAGCAGGAACAATTACTTCTTCGATTTCTTCTTTCTTTTTTCTTAACACGAAATATAAAATCAACCCGATGATAATCAGTCCTAAAATCGCGTACCATAAATAGGGTTTAAAATCGTCAAACTGTAAAGGTTCATCTTGAATTGCCTTTATCGGAAACATTTTTTGTTTTGTGGTATCAATGGCAACCGTTGCAACATTTATTAATAAAGAATCTGTTAAATGTAATCTCTGACGGATAAAAATTTGTTGCTGCGGAATGTAATATGCGCCGCTATCAAAACTGGTTAAAATGTATTTTTTTATCAATTGATTTTTTAAAGTATCAATCTTTTTGTCTTCTACAATTTCTACACCAGGAAAGTTTTCTAGCTGCGGAATAATCACATTTGCAGTGTCATTAACCGTAATTTTAAATTCAAATTGCTCGCCAATTCTAATATTGGTCGTGTCAATCTCTGCCTTAACAATAGGCTTCTGTTGTGCAAAACTTGCAATTGAAAATAGTAATAATATGTAAAATAATTTTTGTTTCATTGTTGTTTTGTCTGGTCAAGCTTGTCATATCGAGCGGAGTCGAGATGCGAGACCTAATTAACCTCTCGACTGCGCTCGAGGAGACATTTTTTTAATTTCCTTTATGTTTAAAATAGCCTAATAATTTTTTTACGTAATTCTCATCAACTCGCGATGTAATTGTACCAGCGCCAGATCTGCTAAATGTTTTTTTGTAATAATCGTTTAAGCGTAAAGCGTTTGCCTTGTAATTGTTTCTGATTTTTTTAGAACTTGTATTTATCAATTGCACGTTTCCAGTTTCTGCATCTTTCATGGGCACAATTCCTAAATTCGGAATTTCCTCATCGTGCTTATCAAAAACCTTTATTCCGGTAACATCGTGTTTTCTTCCAGCAATTTTTAGTGTTTGTTCGTAATCATCATCCATAAAATCTGATAACAAGAAAACAATGGCTTTCTTTTTCATCACGTTGGATAAAAACTTTAACGCTTCGTTGATATTTGTTTGTTTGCTTTCTGGTTTAAACTCAATCAATTCACGAATAATTCGTAAAACATGACTTCTTCCTTTTTTTGGAGGAATGTATAATTCAACCTGATCAGAAAATAAAATCAATCCTACTTTATCGTTATTTTGAATTGCAGAAAAAGCCAATGTTGCCGCAATTTCTGTTGCAGTATCTCTTTTAAATTGTTGATTTGTACCAAAAAATTCTGAACCAGAAATATCAACCATTAATAACATGGTTAATTCGCGTTCTTCTTCAAAAACTTTTACATAAGGTTCGTTGTAGCGTGCAGTAACATTCCAGTCGATTGTTCTAATATCATCACCAAATTGATATTGACGCACTTCAGAAAACGTCATTCCTCTTCCTTTAAAAGTAGAATGATATTCGCCACCAAAAACAGCATCAGACAAACGACGTGTCTTGATTTCTATTTTTCGAACTTTTTTAAGTATTTCTTTAGTATCCATTTTTCAATTCTCAGTTATCAGTTATCAATTCTCAGTTTTACCAATTGTTCATTGATTAATTGTGTATTGATAATTGTCTATGGTACTTCAACTTCGTTAATAATGCTATTGATAATGTCTTCAGAAGTTACATTTTCTGCTTCAGCTTCGTAAGTAATTCCGATTCTGTGACGTAAAACATCTGTTACAACCGCTCTAACATCTTCAGGAATTACATAACCTCTTCGCTTGATAAAAGCATAACATTTTGCTGCTTTCGCCAAGTTGATACTTCCACGCGGAGAAGCGCCAAAGTTGATTAAATCTTTCAGATTCGCTAAGTTGTATTTTTCTGGATAACGTGTTGCGAAAATAATATCAAGAATGTATTTTTCTATTTTTTCATCCATATACACCTCATTTACAGCTTCACGAGCTTTAATGATTTGGTCTACAGAAACCACAGGATTTACAGTTGCAAATCCGTTGTTTAAATTCTGACGCATAATGGTTTGTTCATCAGAAATTTTTGGATAATCTAT
>CAXICE010000036.1:0-12653 GCA_964022045.1 uncultured Polaribacter sp.
AATATCAACCTGAAAAAATGAATTATTTATGATAAAAATCAGTCTTTAAAAGAGATCTTATGTTATATTAAAGAAGTAAATACTTCTTTTTTGGAGAATCTTAAAAAGTTGGATTTATAGGATATCAGTATGGTTTTCTTAGTGTTAATTTAGATAAATGCTTAACTGAAACTTTACCCGTTGAATGTTTTAAACCAGTAATGTGTGGTCCGTAACTTTGTTTAGGTCTTTCAATAGGTTTATTATAAACCAATGTATCTAACGAATTTAACTCCAAATATTCATCAAATATTGAAAATATGTATAAATCAACTGTTTCATTTTCAACTAGCTCATCTCTTTTAAAAATTAAATTCCTTGCAACACCATCACTTTTATCATCCTCCACTAATGTAAAAATTTTTGGATCAAACAAATAGGTGTCGTTTTTTAAAACTCTTAAATGAAGCTCTACATTTTTAGCGGTATTCTTTCCTATATTTTTTATTGTGTAAAAAGTTCTAATCTTATTCGGGTGTTCAAACTTTGATATATCATGCTCAACCACTTCCATCTCAACTCTTTCAAAATATTTTATAACTACGGGTATAGTAAAAAACAATTGACCAAAAGCAATAACAGTCAATATTACTGATCTAATTGAGATTGTTATCCTCTTCTTTTTTTTCTTTTTCTTTTCCCCCATAACACTTATTTACAATCGTCTAAAATTAGATAATCTAAATATAAAAAAACTATTTCACTCAAGTAATAGAAAAATTCCACAATAGATTAATTCTGTCTGCTAATTTTTCCTTTTGAAACCATTTTAAGTAAAAAAGTCTAGAAAAAATTGAAACAAACTTCAAATTTTTCTAGACTTTTTTTATTTGTGACTCCGGCAGGATTCAAACCTACAACCCTCAGAGCCGAAATCTGATATTCTATTCAGTTGAACTACGGAGCCTTTTTTATTTAATGTTTACATTAAATTCTTTTTAACAAACGTAGAAATCATTTTTCCATCTGCTTGTCCGGCCAATTCTTTAGAAACCATTCCCATAACTTTTCCCATATCTTTCATTCCGCTTGCGCCAACTTTTTGAATGGTTGCAATCACAACTTTCTCTACTTCTTCTTCTGATAAGGCTTCTGGCATAAATTTTTCTAAAACAGCTAATTCTGCCAATTCTGGATCTGCTAAATCTTGACGGTTTTGTTTTATAAAAATATCAGCACTGTCTTTACGTTGCTTTACTTGTTTTTGAATAATTTTCAACTCTTGTTCTTCTGTTAATTCAGCCTGAACACCAGTTTCTGTTTTTGCTAATAAGATAGCAGATTTCACTGCTCTTAATGCTTGTAAAGCAACTGTATCTTTCGATTTCATTGCTGCTTTCATTTGCTCCATTATTTGTTTTTCTAAACTCATCTTTTAATTTTTGGAAGCACAAATATAAGCATAAAAAAAGTTCCTGATTTCTCAGGAACCTTTAAAAAATAATCAAATAATTTAGGGAATAATTGATTTTCTTTTAAAACTTATTAATCTACATTATCATGTAAAAATGAATTATTAGAACGCAATTGCGCATCATCATTTGCATCTGTACTTAATGTAGTTTTAGATTTACTTAAATCAGAATTTACAGCATCTAAGTCAACACCTAACCTTTTGTAAGCTGGTTGTTTTTCAATGTCATCAATATTTTTATTTACCTGATCTGTAAACTTATAATTGAATCCTTTCATTTTTTTACGACGAATTTCTGATGTTTTTTCTAATTCAGAAAGTGTAATACTTAAAGGTGAAATTTCTTCGGAAATTGTTTCAATCTCTTCTACATTTTTAGCTTTTGATCTAACAGTAAACGTCATCTCTTCTTCCTCAACTTCTTCTGGTTCATTCTTATTAATAATAGAACTTTTTCCAATAGTTGGTTCTGCTTTAAAATCTTCTAAAACATATCTTTTTTCAACTACATTATTTTTTTCAGCAACAATCTCTGTAACGTCTTTTACTTCAATCTCGTTTACGTCATCAATAGATAAATCAAAACGAACTTCTTTTGGTTCTGGTTTGATTTCTTCATAACTATTTAATGGCAAATCAAACAATGTTTCCATTTGAATTTGAGCTTGAACTTCTTCAACTATTTCTTCAACAACTGGTGTTGCGTTTGTGATAATAAAATCGTCTTCTGAAACAGTTTCGTTTTCAATTTCATCATAAACAACATCAATATTATTGATAAAGTCTGTGGTTTTAATTAAAGTTGTTTTTTCTTCAACATCAATATCATCATCTTCTAAAACGTGTACAATTTTTGCTTCTGGCTTGCTTGAAACCGGAGCATTTAAAGTACTTGATTTCTCTACTGTTTTTTCAGAAAAATCGTAGGTTGCTTTTTGTTCATCTTCTAGCGTATGAATAATTTTTTTAACCTCAGTATTTGTAATTGTACTTTGCTGATCTGCTGCAAAACCTGTTGCTACAATTGTAACTGCAATAGCATCACCAAGAGATTCATCTTCTCCAATTCCCATAATAATATTGGCATCGTAACCAGCTTCATTCTGAATATGATCATTGATTTCTCCAATCTCATCCAACGTAACTTCATCCGTTCCAGAAACAATTAACAACAATACATTCTTTGCGCCAGCAATTTTATTATCATTCAATAAAGGAGAATCTAATGCTTTTACAATGGCATTTCTTCCTCTATTTACGCCAGATTCTTTTGCAGAACCCATAATGGCTGTTCCACTATTAGAAAGCACTGTTTTGGCATCATGTAAATCAATATTTTGTTTGTAGTGATGCGTAATTACTTCTGCAATTCCTCTTGCAGCAGTAGATAATACTTCATCTGCTTTAGAGAAACCGGCTTTAAAACCTAAATTACCGTAAACTTCTCTTAGTTTATTATTGTTGATTACAATTAAAGAATCTACATTCTCTCTTAAAGTATCAATTCCAATTTGAGCTTGTTTTGAGCGCATTCTTCCTTCAAATTGAAACGGCATTGTAACAATACCAACAGTTAAAACATCCATGTCTTTGGCTATTTTAGCAATAATTGGCGCAGCACCAGTTCCGGTTCCACCACCCATTCCGGCTGTAATAAAAACCATCTTGGTTTGTGCACTTAGCATTTGCTGAATTTCCACCAAACTTTCTTGTGCGGCTTTTTCTCCAATTTCTGGATTTGCTCCAGCTCCTAAACCAGATGTTAAATCTGCTCCTAATTGGATTTTATTTGGAATAGCGCTATTTTCTAAAGCTTGCGCATCTGTATTACAGATTACAAAATCTACTCCTTTAATATCTTGCTGAAACATGTGGTTTACAGCATTACTTCCACCACCACCAACACCAATTACTTTAATGGTGTTAGATTGTGATTTTGGCATTTCAAATGAAATGTTATCGAATTCATCGCTCATAATAACTTTTCTATTTTATAGGTTTATATATATTATTCTTTAATTTCTTTATTCTGCGTTGTCTAAAAACTCTTTGAAACGTTCGGTAAACTTGTCAAAAAATGATTTCCTTTTTTCAACTGGTTTTTCTTCTACAACTGTTTCTTCTACAGCTTCTTCCTCGTTATTATCTAATACTGTTTCAACAACGTCTTCTTCAAACTCTTTTCCTTCTTTTTCCAATCCTTCCATCAACAAACCAACCGCTGTTGCATAAGACGGACTTGATAAAGCTTCATCAGAATCACCTGCTAAATGCTCGTTTGGGTAACCAATTCTTGCATCCATTCCTGTGATGTATTCTACCAACTGACGTAAATGTTTCAATTGCGCACCACCACCAGTTAATACGATTCCTGCAATTAACTTTCCTTTTGCAGTTTCGTGTCCGTAATTTTTTATTTCTAAATACACATGCTCAATAATTTCTTGAACTCTTGCATGAATAATTTTAGATAAATTCTTTAACGTAATCTCTTTTGGCTCTCTTCCTCTTAATCCTGGAATCGAAACAATTTCTGTTTCTTTATTTTCTCCTGGCCAAGCAGATCCAAACTTTAATTTTAACAATTCTGCTTGTTTTTCTATGATTGAACAACCTTCTTTAATATCTTCTGTAATTACATTTCCTCCAAAAGGAATTACTGCTGTGTGTCTAATAATTCCGTCTTTAAAAATTGCCAAATCTGTTGTTCCGCCACCTATATCAATCAAAGCAACACCTGCTTCTTTTTCTTCTTGACTTAAAACTGCGGATGCAGATGCTAAAGGTTCTAATGTGATGTCGCACAAATCTAAACCTGCGCTTTTTACACATCTTCCAATATTTCTAATTGATGAAACTTGACCAACCACCACATGAAAATTAGCTTCTAAACGCCCACCATACATTCCAATTGGCTCTTTAATTTCTCCTTGGCTGTCCACTTTAAATTCTTGTGGCAATACATGAATAATTTCTTCTCCAGGAAGCATGACTAATTTATGAACTTGGTTTACCAAATTATCAATATCGCTTTCATCAATAACTTCATCAGCATTATTTCTAGTAATGTAATCACTATGATGCAAACTTCTAATATGTTGCCCCGCAATACCAACAACAACATCTTCTATCTTTTGACCAGAAATACTTTCTGCTTCTTCAACTGCTTGTTGTATTGATTGAATTGTTTGCGTAATATTACTTACAACGCCACGTTTAACTCCTAAACTTTTAGCTTTACCAATACCTAAAATTTCTAATTTATCGTATTCGTTCTTTTTACCAATCATGGCAACAATTTTGGTTGTCCCAATATCTAGACCTACAGCTATTTTATTGTTTTCCATCTTGTTTTATTTTGCGCACACAACTTGGTTGTGATATTTTAAATTTATTGTTTTGTATTGATCAATTGTTTTATCAACAAATGCTTTATTATAAAAAGCTTTTAATTTTTTGAATTTTATCTTCGTTTTCTCTAAAGAACCAAATTCAATTTTATATTGTCCGCTTCTAACGCTTAAAATAAATTCATTTTTCTGCGTTTTATGTATGCCAATAATCTCTTTTTTTAAAAAATCATCAGTAGAAATTACATTTACAAATTGCGTAAATTCTTGTAAATTTTCTTCGTTTATATTTCCAGTTATCAACAAAACTCTTGCTGAATAATTACTTGATAATGGAATTTTAACCCCATGTTTATCAATATAATAAGACGAATCAACCGTGTTAATTCTTGCTATTGGTGTACGCTGTTTTACTTGCGTTTTTAAGACACCATCTATCGTATAAAAAACTGTTGCCTTTTCTATATATGGATTTAAAAGTACAGTTTGTTCTAACTCTTGTAAATCTATAACAGATTTTGGTTGGTTTTGAAGTGCAACACGATTTTGTATTAACAATTTATTAACCATTTTTTGCGTTAAAAAATCATTGTTTCCTTCAGCAAATTCTATATCTATTTTTTTGATTTTTTTATTCAAGTTTTTCGCCGACGAAAAACTATACAAAAACACCAAAGACACTATTAACACTAAAGAAAACAGATATGTAATTACTTTTTTCATTTAGCTTATTACTTTATTATTTAATTCTTTTACAACATCATTTATTAATACGCCGATATCGCCAGCTCCTAACATGACAATAATTTTTGCTGATGATTTTTTAATTTCTTCAACAACATTTTCTTTTGATATTAATTTTTTATTTTCTAAGTCGATTTTATTTAGTAACCAACTAGAATTTACACCTTCAATAGGTAATTCTCTCGCCGGATAAATATCCAACAACAACAACTCATCAAACTTTGAAAGTTCAGTTGCAAAATCATCCACAAAATCTTTTGTTCTACTAAATAAATGTGGCTGAAAAACCGCTAACACTTCTTGGTTCGGATACATTTCTCTTACCGAATTTTCTACTGCTTTAATTTCTGTTGGATGATGCGCATAGTCATCAATCAAAACCAATTCTTCTGTATTTATTTTATACGAAAACCTTCTTTGAACGCCTTTAAACGATTTTAATTGAGTTTTAATTATTTCAAGTGAAACTCCGTATTCATTTGCCATCGCCAACGCCACTAAAGCGTTCATAACATTGTGTTTTCCAGGCAAACTCAACTCAATGTTTTTAACAACATCATTTGGTGTTTTTACATCAAAAATATATTTGCCCTTTTCTATTTTTAAATTGAAAGCTTTATAATCTGCATCTTCATCAATCGCATACGTTAAACCATCAATCGGTAAACCTTTTGCAACAATCATTTTATCAGAAACTTTATCAGAAAAATCATTAAATGATTTTATCAATTCTTCATGCTCACCATAAATATCTAAATGATCTGCATCCATTGATGTAATACATGCAATATTTGGTGATAATTGTAAGAACGAACGATCAAACTCATCTGCTTCAACTACAGAAACTTCATCACCTCCAAGAATTAAATTCGAATTGTAATTTTCTGTAATTCCACCTAAGAATGAAGTAGCTTTACTTGGCTGCATAATGTGACCTAACATTGACGAAGTTGTTGTTTTTCCGTGTGTTCCGGCAACTGCTAAACAAAATGTATTCAGAGTGATTTTTCCAAGAATTTCTGCACGCTTTAAAATTGTAAAACCTTTATTCTTTAAAAAATTATATTCCACATGATTTTTTGGAATCGCTGGCGTAAACACAACAATGGTCTTTTCTTTTGATAAGAATTCTTTCGGAATATTCTCAATTCCATCTTCAAAATGAATGTCAATTCCTAACGAAACTAAATCATTAGTAATTGCTGTTTGCGTTTTATCATAACCAGCGACATTCTTACCGTTCGCTTTAAAATAGCGAGCAAGAGCGCTCATTCCGATGCCTCCGATTCCAATAAAATAAACGTTATGTATATTTTTTAAATTCAAATTTTTATCAATTTTTCTATTTCGTTTACAATATGACTTGTTGCGTTTGGCAACGCCATACCTTTTATATTTTCTGCTAAACTTTGTTGTTTTCCTTTGTCTTTCATCAACGTTTCAAACACAATCGAAAACGTTTCTAATTCACTTTCTTTTAACAAAATAGCACCGTGTTTATCGGCAATAGATTTTGCGTTTTTTGTTTGATGATCTTCTGCAACATTTGGTGACGGAATAAAAATTGTTGGTTTACCAACAATGCATAATTCTGAAACCGAACTTGCGCCTGCTCTAGAAATAATAACATCTGCAGCTGCATACGCTAAATCCATTCTATTTAAAAACTGATGCACTTGCACATTATTTTTCTCACTATATTTTTGATATTCATCAACATATAGTTTTCCACATTGCCAAATGATTTGCACTTCTTGATTTTTGAAAAAATCTAATTCGGCTTCTATTAATTGATTGATTCTTCTCGCTCCTAAACTTCCGCCTAAGACCAAAATTGTTTTTTTATTTTTCGCTAGCTTAAAAAATGCTTTTGCTTCTTCTGTTTTATGATGAATCGACAATAAATCTTGACGAACTGGATTTCCTGTTTTTATGATTTTATCCTTCGGAAAAAATCGCTCTAAATGATCGTAAGCAACACAAATTGATGCTGCTTTTTTACTCAATAATTTATTGGTAATTCCTGGAAAAGAGTTCTGTTCTTGAATCAAAGTCGGAATTCCCTTTCTATTCGCAACCATTAATGTTGGTCCGCTTGCAAAACCACCAGTTCCAATGGCAATGATGGGTTTAAATTTTCTAATAACTCTTCCAGCTTTCCATAGACTACTGATTAATTTAAAAGGAAACGACAAGTTTTTTAATGTCAATTTTCTTTGAATTCCAGAAATCCACAATCCTTTTATTTCGTAACCAGCTTGCGGAATTTTTTCCATTTCCATTTTATCTTTTGCACCAACAAACAAAAATTTTGCTTCAGGATACCGCAACTTTATTTCGTTCGCAATCGCAATTGCCGGATAAATATGTCCGCCAGTTCCACCGCCACTTATTATGATGTTAATCGATTGCTTCATGTAAAATATCTAAAGGATTATCATCTAAAATTGTTTCTTCTGTTTCATTTTTTGATGCACTTACACTTAAAATCATTCCGAGTGCAAAACACGTCATCCAAATCGAAGTTCCTCCGCTACTAATTAACGGTAAAGTTTGTCCAGTTACAGGAAACAAATTACTAGCAACAGCCATGTTTATTATCGCTTGAAAAATAATTGGCAAACCAACCCCAATAACTAATAATGAAGCAAAAATTGTAGTCGCCTTTTTTGCTGCAATTACAATTCTAAATAGCAATAAAAAATATATAAAAAGCACTAAAAACGCACCTACTAATCCATATTCTTCTACAATAATTGCATAAATAAAATCTGATGAAGACTGAGGTAAAAAGTTTTTCTGTACACTTTTCCCTGGACCATTTCCTGTTAATCCACCTGTTGCAATTGCTATTTTTGCTTTGTTAACTTGATATCCTTCAACACCATCCGCTTTAGAAAAATTTTCGATTCTACTTTCCCAAGTAGCAACTCTATTTGGCATGGCATCTGGAAATGCTTTTGCTGTCAACACAAACAATGTTAATACTAGTGCACCAATTCCTAAAATATATCCAATATATTTCAATGGATACCCACCGATAAAAGACAAGATAACAACCATTGTAAAAATGATTGCAGTTGTAGAAAAATTGGCTGGCAAAATCAATATTAAAACACAAGCTACTGGCAGCCACAATTGCCATAAACTCTCCTTAAAATCAATTATTTGCTCTTTATTTTTCGCTAAATATCTCGCTACATAAACCATTAAAATTAATCCTGCTAAGGTTGATGTTTGAAAACCAACACCAACAAACGGAATACGAATCCATCGACTTGCATTTGCACCACCAATTGTGGTTCCTTGTGATAATGTATAAATCAATAAAAGTATTACAACTGGCAACATTAATACAGAACCTCCACTAAAATATCTGTATGGAATTTTATGAACTCCGTAAATAATAACAAAACCCATAATTAATAAAATCATGTGTTTTATTAAGTATCCAAATGTAGAGCCTGCACCAACAACATATACCAAATTTGTACTAGCACTATATACTGGCATAAACGAAAAAATTGCCAATACCGCAACGATAGACCAAATGGTTTTATCTCCTTTTATATGTTTAAATAGGTGTAACACTTTATCTTAAATAATTGATCTTACTGCTTTTTTAAATTGTCTTCCTCTATCTTCGTAATTATCAAATAAATCAAAACTTGCACACGCTGGCGATAATAATACATTGTCTCCTTTTACTGCTAATTTTGCTGAAACCTTTACAGCTTCTTCTGCTCCTGCAGTTTCAATAATCATATCAACAACATTGCTAAAAGTTTCAATAATTTTTTTATTATCAACTCCTAAACAAACAATTGCTTTTACTTTTTCTCTTACCAAAGGCAATAAATCATGATAATCATTTCCTTTATCTACACCTCCAACAATCCAAATTGTTGGATCATCCATACATTCTAAAGCATAAAAAGTTGCATTAACATTTGTTGCTTTAGAATCGTTAATATATTGTACTTCTTTTACTTTTTGAACGTTTTCTAAACGATGTTCAGCACCCTCAAAGTTTGATAAACTTTCTTTTATTGTCTGCTTTCTTACTTTTAATAATTGTGCTGACATAGCCGAAGCCATTGCATTTTTTACATTGTGTTTACCTTTTAAGGCTAAGTTTGATAGTGGCATAATAAATTGTTCTGTATTTATTTTCGTTATTATATTTTTATCTTTTATAAAAGCTCCAAATTCTAATTCTCTCTCTACTGAAAACGGAATTAATTGTGCTTCAATTTTATTCTCTTTTAACCATTGATTTGATGCTTCGTCATCTGCATCATAAATCAAATAATCTTCTTTTGTTTGATTCTTTGTGATTCTAAATTTTGAAGCTACATACTTCTTAAAATCATATTCATATCGATCTAAATGATCTGGTGTTATATTGGTAATTATTGCAATATGTGGGCAAAAATTTTCGATTCCGTCTAACTGAAAACTACTCAACTCTAACACATATTTATCAAAGTTTTGTTCTGCAATTTGTTGCGCAAAACTGTCTCCAATATTTCCTGCAATTCCAACATTTAATTCCGCTTCTTTTAAAACATGATGCGCTAATAATGTTGTTGTTGTTTTTCCGTTAGATCCTGTGATTCCTATTATTGTTGCATCTGTAAACTGACCTGCAAATTCAATTTCTGAAATCACCGGAATTTGCTTTTCTATCAATTTCTGAACTAACGCCACTTTATCAGGAATTCCTGGACTTTTCATCACCAAATCCGCATTTAAAACTTTCGCTTCTGTATGTTGATTTTCTTCAAAATTTATATCATTATGTAAAAGAACTTTTTTGTATTTATCTGCAATTGTTCCTTTGTCAGAAACAAAAACTTGATAGTTTTTTTGTTTTGCTAAAATTGCCGTTCCAACACCACTTTCTCCACCGCCAAGAATTACAATCCTCTTCATTTATCTTAATTTCAATGTTGCAATTGTAAATACTGCTAATAAAATTCCAACAATCCAAAAACGAGTTACAATTTTACTTTCGTGATAACCCGATTTTTGATAATGATGATGTAAAGGCGACATTTTAAAAATGCGTCTTCCTTCACCAAATTTCTTTTTTGTGTATTTAAAATAACTTACTTGTAAAATCACTGACATATTTTCTACAACAAAGATTCCTGCTAAGAAAACTAGCAATAATTCTTTTCGGATTGAGATTGCAATTACCGCTATAATTCCGCCAATTGTTAAACTTCCAGTATCACCCATAAAAACTTGTGCTGGAAATGTATTGTACCATAAAAACCCGATTAACGAACCTGCAAAAGCCAAAATAAAAACAGTCATTTCACCAGAATTCGGGATGTACATTACATCTAAATAATCAGCAAAAATGATGTTACCAGAAACCCAAGCAAATACCGCCAACGTAATTACAATTATGGCGGATGAACCCGCTGCTAAACCATCAATTCCGTCTGTTAAATTTGCTCCGTTAGAAACTCCTGTTACAATAAACACAACTACGAAAATGAAAATAATCCAAGCATAGGTTTGATAACCATCTCCTAAAAAACTTAATGCTTTTGAATAATCTAATTCGTTATCTTTTAAAAACGGAATGGTGGTTTTTGTTGATTTATGAGCATCGCCAAAAACTTTTGTTTTTCCGTTTTGCTGCACAATTTGCTGATCTGCTGGCAATTGTTCTTTCATAGTTACATCTGGATGAAAATACAACATCGAACCCACTATCAATCCTAAACCAACTTGACCTAATACTTTAAATTTTCCGCTTAAACCACCTTTATCTTTTCTAAATACTTTTATGTAATCGTCTAAAAAACCTATGAAACCCATCCAAAGTGTTGTTATCAATAAAATAATTACATAAATGTTGTCTAATTTTGCTAATAATAAAACCGGAATTAATGTTGCTAGAATAATTATAATTCCGCCCATTGTTGGAGTTCCAGATTTTTCTGCTTGCCCAACTAAACCTAAATCTCTAACCGTTTCTCCAACTTGCTGTTTTCTTAAAAAATTGATGATTTTCTTTCCAAAAATTGCTGAAAACAACAATGAAAATATGAATGCTAACGCCGCACGAAACGTGATAAACTGAAACACACTTGCCCCAGTTAAATTGAATTGATTTTCTAAATATTCGAATAAATAATATAACATGCTTACTTATTTAATTGCGTTAAACACTCTGTAACAACCTCTAAATCATCAAAGTGAAATCGCTCTCCATTTATTTCTTGATAATTTTCATGTCCTTTTCCTGCAACCAAAACAATATCTCCAGTTTCAGATAATTTACATGCCGTTTTTATGGCTTGTTTTCTATCAACAATCGACAAGGTTTTTGCTAAATTTTCTGAAGCAACACCAACCTCCATTTCGTCAATAATAGTTTGTGCATTTTCTGTTCTTGGATTGTCTGACGTAAAAATTGCTTGATTACTTAATTGTGATGCGATTAGTGCCATTTTTGGACGTTTTGTTTTGTCTCTATCGCCACCACAACCAACAACCGTAATTACTTTTTCTTTATTTGTTTTAATGTCAGAAATGGTTTCCAAAACGTTTTTTAATGCGTCTGGTGTATGTGCATAATCCACAATTGCGGTAATTCCGGTTTTAGAAATTGTGTATTGAAACCTTCCACTGACACTTTCTAACTCGCTTACTAATCTTAAAATTTCTAGCTTTTCTAAACCACATAATTCTGCTGTTCCAACAATTGCTAATAAATTGTATGCATTAAAAGTTCCGATAAGTTTGGTCCAAATTTCTGTTCCGTTAATTGTTAATAACGAACCAGACATCCTTTTTTCTAACACTTTCCCTTTAAAATCTGCGATGGTTTTTAACGCATACGTTCTTTTTGTTGCTTTAGTATTTTGCAACATGATACTTCCATTTTTATCATCAATATTTACCAAGGCAAATGCCGATTTTGGTAGCGAATCAAAAAACGCTTTTTTAACATCTCTGTATGCTGCAAATGAATTGTGATAATCTAAATGATCATGCGATAAGTTGGTGAAAATTCCCCCTTCAAAATGCAAACCATGTGTTCTTTTTTGATGAATTCCGTGCGAACTCACTTCCATAAAACAATA
>CAXICE010000037.1:0-12646 GCA_964022045.1 uncultured Polaribacter sp.
TTGCAGAACATTTAATAACTTAAAATTTCAAAATGAAAAATTTTAAAAATTTATTAGTAGTAGCGTTGTTTTTTACGACAGTTACTATTTTTGGTCAAGCTAGACTAACTGGTAAAGTAGTTGATGAAACAAATCAACCTTTACCTAGTGCAAGTGTTATGGTTAAAGGAACTCAAACTGGTACATCTACTGATTTTGACGGAAAGTTTACTTTAAACACAAGTTCAAACTCAGGAGTATTGGTTATTTCTTTTGTTGGTTACTCAAACAAAGAGGTCGCTTTTTCTTCATCAAAAACAGATTTAGGGACAATTCAATTAACTGAAGACAGTTCTGTACTAGATGAGATTGTTATTACTGCAACTTCATTTGCTATTGACAGAAAAACTCCAGTTGCTGTTTCTACTGTTAAGGCTGTTGATATTGAAAGAAAATTAGGAACACAAGAGTTCCCAGAAATTTTAAAGTCAACACCAGGAGTTTATGCTACTAAAACTGGTGGTGGTTATGGAGATTCTAGAATCAACTTACGTGGATTTAGATCAGAAAACGTTGCTGTAATGATTAACGGTGTACCTGTTAACGATATGGAAAACGGTGCTGTTTACTGGTCAAACTGGGCTGGTTTATCAGATGTAACTTCTGCAATGCAGGTTCAAAGAGGTTTAGGAGCTTCTAAAGTTGCTGTCCCATCTATTGGTGGTACAATAAACATCCTTTCTAAATCTACTGATGCTACAAAAGGTGGTAATATAAAAATGTCAACTGCAAATGACGGATACCAAAAATATGGTATGACTTTATCTACAGGTTTAATGGATAACGGTCTTGCAATTACTGCATCAGCAGCTAAAGTTTCTGGTGACGGTTATGTTAATGGGCTTCAGTTTAGTGGTGTAAATTACTTTTTAAATGTCTCTAAAGAATTTAATGATAGTCATAAATTATCGTTTAATGTTATTGGAGCACAGCAAACTCATGGACAGAGATACAATACAAGAACAATTGCTCAAAATAGAGCAACTCGACAAGGAGGTAAAAGATTTAATCCAGATTGGGGTTATAGAAATGGAAAAGTAGAAAACACTTCTTTTAATTTTTATCACAAGCCACAAATCTCTTTAAATCACGATTGGAGAATTTCTGATGAAACATATGTAACGACAGCTGTTTACGCTTCTTTTGGAGAAGGTGGTGGTAGAAGAACTGAAGGAACAGGGAAATTTACTAATAATAGCTACAGAATTGGAGATTTTGATACACCAATTGATTTTGATAGAATCGTTTCAGAAAACAAAGCAAATGGAGCTTTAGGTTCTACAGATATTTTTACAGCTTCTGTTAACAAACACAAATGGTATGGTGTTTTATCTACTTTAAAAACAAATTTATCAGAAAATTTAGTTTTATCAGCTGGTTTAGACGGAAGATACTACAAAGGAATACACTACTATGAAGTAACTGATTTATTAGGTGGTCAATATTGGTTAAATAATAAGAGTAACGATAATAACTTTAATCAAGCATTAAAAGTTGGTGACCGTTACAATAGAGATTATGAAGGAAGAGTATTAAGATATGGTACTTTTGGACAATTAGAATATAGCACTGATAATTTAGCAATATTCTTTTCTGGTTCTATTTCTAATACTACATATGGAAGATCAAGTTTCTTAGATGATTCATCAAACCCTAACGGAAATGTTTCAGATGATGCAAACTTCTTAGGTTTTGGTGCTAAAGGTGGTGTAAACTACAATTTAGATGATAATCATAACGTTTTTACTAATGTTGGTTATTTTTCTAAAGCGCCTTTCTTAACAGGTAATGTTTTTCTAAATAAAGAATCTGTAGAATTAAATGCAGATGCTATTAATGAAAAGGTTTTTAGTGCAGAGATTGGATATGGATACAGAAGTGAAAACTTTAGTGCAAATGTTAATATTTACAGAACTTCTTGGTTAGATAAATCAGTAACATCTAGAGTGCAAGACCCTGCAAATGTGGGACAATATTTAGAAGCAAACTTACCAGGTTTAGATGCATTACATCAAGGTTTAGAAATAGATTTTTCTTATAGATTTTCTGAAGACTTAACATTAACAGGTATGGCTTCAATTGGTGATTGGAAGTGGACAAGTGATGTAACTGGACAGATTTTTGATCAAGGAGGACAGCCAGTTGGTAGTCCAATTGTTGTAAACGCTACTGATTTAAAAGTATCTGATGCTGCACAAACTACATATGCTTTAGGCGTAAATTATAAAGCGTTAGAAAAAACATCTATCTTTTTAGATTATAACTATGCTGGAGACCTTTATGCAAAAATGGATATCAACAGAAGTAAAGACAGAAAAAATACTTGGAAACTACCTGATTACCACTTAATTGATTTAGGTTTTAATCATGGTTTTAAAATTGGTGATTTAGATGCTAGTTTATCTGGAAAAATGAACAATATTTTTGACGTTGAATATATTTCTGACGCATTTGATGCAACAGAAAACATAAACGGTGTTGAAGTACATAATTCTACAAATGCTGGCGTATATTATGGAGCTGGTAGAACATTTAGTTTAGGTTTAAAAGTTAAATTTTAAAAAACACAATCATGAAAAAAATATTTTTATTATTAACAGTTTTCACAATGGTTTTCACTTCTTGTGAGCCATTAGAAGATATCAACGAAATAGTTGATGCACAAAAAACTCCAATTGTTGGAGATGTAGTTTTTACATTATCAGATGATGATTATTCTGAACTAGGTTTAAATTTTGGTAACTTCAGCTCTATTGCTGATGCTAAGGCAAAAATTCCTACTTTATTAAAAAGTAAATATCCAGTTTGGGGAAATAAGTCTTCTGCTACTGTAACTTTTAAGTTATATAACAAAAAAAATGACGAAAAAAGCTTAATTAGATACAAAGTTAAAGATCAAGATTATACAGACGCTGGGTTAAGATTTAAATCTATTTCTAGTGATGCTCAAATGACACAATTATTAAATCATTTATACACATCACCTGCAAATAGAGTTTTAATATCTTTGACTTATGCAAAATACGATAGTGGAATTACTTCAACAGTAGAAAATGGTTTCATTTACTCTAATAATACTTGGGAAAAATCAATGGGAATTACTGCAGATGAGTATGCTGCAATGGGAGAGTCTAGAGCTCAATTTTCTAATAAAGATGAAGCACTAGTTAAAATTCCTTTATTCTTAAAGGATAAATTGGCATACGAAGCACCAAGCGCTGGAGATATTCAAGGAGTTATGTACAAACTATATGTAACAGATACTCAAGATGTTGATAAAGATGGTAGAACTGATGACAGAACGGTATACAGTTTTGTTGCATTTTTCATTTACGATGGTATAAATTGGACAAAATATAATAATACCATTAATGAAACAATTCAATTTGGCCATGATGGTACTAATTGGGTTCCAGACAATACAATTAAATATACATTGGTAAGAAATACAGATTATGAATATATGGCATCTCAACTAACTGGTGCAGAATATGCTGGATTAATTACAAACTTAGCTAATTATGGAGATTTTGACTACAATTGGACAGATGCTCAAATAAATTTTGCTTTAGCAATATTTTTAGATCATCATGACCCTAATGCTGCAGAAGGTCAAAAGTATATTTTAACGTATGTTGTTTATGACAATGGTGAAAATGACTATAAAAAGAATTTCATAAAAACAAATGGAGCTTGGGTTATTAACAATTAACTCTTTAATAAATATTAATTTATTTAAAAACCACCTCAATTGAGGTGGTTTTTTTTTGATTAAAATGATTACTTTTACACCAACTATTAAACAACTATAATCATGATGAAAGAAATTCACTCATATTGGGCATATTTAGCGCTATTAATGTTAATCTTTACAGTAGCAAATGCTGTTATGGGAATGTCAAAAAAAAGAAATTTTACTGATAAAGATGTTCGAATTGGATTATTTACATTGATTGTTTCTCATATTCAACTTTTAATAGGTTTAGGTTGGTACTTTATGAGCCCAGCGTACAAAGCATTAAAAATTGATAGTTCTGCTGTAATGGGAAATTCGGCATCAAGATTATTAGCAATAGAACACCCATTAATGATGATTATTGCAATTGTTTTAATTACAGTTGGTTGGTCTAAACACAAAAAGAAAACAGAAGATGCTGCAAAATTTAAAACTTTTGCTATTTTCTATGGATTAGCTTTAGTATTGATTTTAGCCAGAATCCCTTGGAATCAATGGTTTCAATTTTAATAATAAATCATCCTAAGTTTTCTTAGGATTTTTTTTAAATAGTAAAATGAAAATACTTAGCCACATATTATCTCCAATATTTATACTAACATTTGTGCTTTTGTTAGTAATTTTTCACCCTATCCAATGGATTGGATTAAAAGTCTTTGGATATAACGGACATAAAAGAGTTGTAGATGTTTTAAATTTCTGCTTAGTAAAATCTATGTTACTAATTGGTGTAACGGTAAGTTTAAAAAACGAACACGAATTACCCAAAGATGCTTCTTTAATATTTGTTTCTAATCATCAAAGTATTTCAGACATCCCTCCTTTGAGTGTATTTTTCAGAAAGCATCATCCAAAGTTTGTTGCAAAAATTGAATTAGGAAAAGGTGTACCAAGTGTTTCTTTTAATTTAAAAAATGGAGGAGCCGCTTTAATAAATAGAAAAGATGGCAAACAAGCTATTGCTGAATTAGCCAAGTTTTCTAAAAACATCAATAAAAATAAATGGGGAGCAATAATTTTCCCTGAAGGAACCAGAAGTAGAAACGGGAAACCAAAAAAATTCTCTACAAATGGATTAAAAGTCATAACAAAATACAATCCAGAAGGATACATTGTTCCAGTAACCATCAATAATTCTTGGAAAATTTTTAAATACGGAAAATACCCTTTAGGAATTGGAAGTCCAATAACATTAACAGTTCACAAACCTATAAAAATTGATTCTTTACCTTTTGAAAGCTTAATAAAAGAGACAGAATCAGTAATAATTTCACAAATTAAATAACCCTTATGTCTATACATAATATAAGAAGAGAAGTAATGCTTACTCTAGAAAAAAGCATTGATACATTTGTTGATAAATTTTTAATTACACCAGAAAAAATTTGGCAACCAACAGATTTTTTACCAAACTCACAAAAAGACACTTTTATTGATGAAGTAAAAGAAATTCAAGAGCTATCTAAAGAGTTAGATGATGATTTTTGGGTGGTTTTAGTTGGAGATACAATTACAGAAGAAGCTTTACCAACCTACGAATCTTGGTTATTAGATTTAGAAGGTGTTTCTCAACAACCAGATAATGGCTGGGCAAAATGGGTTAGAGCTTGGACTGCAGAAGAAAATAGACACGGTGATGTTTTAAATAAATATTTATACTTATCTGGCCGTGTAAATATGCGCGAAGTAGAAATTACAACACAACATTTAATTTCTGATGGATTTGATATTGGAACAGCAACAGACCCTTACAAAAACTTTGTGTATACAAGTTTTCAAGAATTAGCAACTTATATTTCTCATAATAATGTTGCAAAAATTGCACGTAAAAAAGGACATAAAGCTTTAGGTAAAATGTCTAAAATTATTGCGGGTGATGAAATGCGTCATCATATTGCATATTCAGAATTTGTAAAAGAAATTTTTAAAATTGATCCTAGTGAAATGATGCTCGCTTTTCAACATATGATGAAACACAAAATTGTAATGCCAGCAATGCACTTAAGAGAATCATTTGAAACAAAAGGAAGCTTGTTTGATCAGTTTTCTAACGTAGCACAAAGAATTGGTGTTTATACAGGATTTGATTATGTAGATATCTTAAAAAAACTAAACACAACTTGGGAAATTGATAAGATTACAGATTTAACACCAGAAGCAGAAAAAGCAAGAGATTGGTTATTAAAATTACCAGACAGAATGTACAGAATTACAGAAAGAATTGTAGTTCCTGATACAAAATATAATTTTAAATGGATGAATCCAGTAATATAAAAAAAGAGCCTTAATTGGCTCTTTTTTAGTTTATTTTAAACGAGTCTTTATCTTCTAAAAAAGATAATTTAGAACGAGTATTTTTCAAGGCGTCCTTTTTAAAAGTTGCATATATAATTTTTTCTGTGTCTTCTGCTACTTCTGTCAATTCACTTCCAAGAAAATCTATGGCAATAGAATTACCGTTGTATTGATAATCATTGGCATCTACTCCAACTCTATTTACACCAATACAATAACTCATATTTTCGATTGCGCGCGCTTTTAACAAAGTTTTCCAAGCATTAATTCTTGGTTTTGGCCAATTTGCAGAATAGATTAACACATCATAATTTTCTACATTTCTAGACCAAACCGGAAAACGCAAATCATAACAAATTAAAGGACAAATTTTCCAACCTTTAAAATCAACAATTAATATATTTTCTCCTGTTGTATATTCTTTGTGTTCGCCCGCTAAAGTAAATGCATGTCGCTTATCATACATTTCAATTTTTCCTGATGGATGCACAAACAACATTCTATTATAAAACTTATTTTCTTCTTCAATAATAATGCTTCCAACTATTGCAGCATTTAGTTCTGATGCATTATGCTGCATCCATTTTACCGTTTCACCATTCATTTTTTCTGCAAAAGGCTTTGGTGTCATGGAAAAACCTGTGGTAAACATTTCTGGTAAAACGATTACATCCACATTCTTTAATTCATTAAAAAAGTCATCAAATTTAGCTTTGTTAGCAGTTGCATTTTCCCAGATTAAATCGGCTTGAATAATGGCTATTTGTAGATTGGTTTGCATGAAAATAAATTTTAAACAATATTATAAAATAAATTGCTGCTTTTTGTACATTGTTTGTTCAAAATTGATGCTCAAAAAAATGCAAACTTTTATTTCAGAAACTTTAGATAAAATTTTAACGAAACAAAAATCGTTTGAAAACACAATTTTTATTTTGCCATCACAAAGAGCTGGAGTTTTTGTTAAGCAAGCATTGAAAGAAAAAATTGATGTTGGTTTTTTACCAAAAATTCTAAATATTGAACAACTTATTGAAGAGATTTCTGATTTACACAAAATAGATTCTGTTCAATTATTATTTCATTTTTATGCAATTTATAAGAAAGCAGAAACCGAGCCAGAAGATTTTGAAACCTTTATTTCTTGGGCTTTAACTGTTATACAAGATTTTAATGAAATCGATCAGCATTTAGTAAATCCGAAAGAAATATTTACCTATTTAAGAGATATTCAGCGTTTAAAAAATTGGTCAGTTAAAAAACCATTTCAAGAAACTAAAATGGTGAAAAATCATTTTTCATTCTTAGAAAAACTAGAGGTTTATTACACACAGTTTTATCAGTTTTTATTAGAAAACAAAATTGGTTATCAAGGTTTAATATACAGAGAAGCAACTAAATCTATTGAAGATTACATCAATAAAAACAACAAAATAAATTTTGTCTTTATGGGTTTTAATGCTTTAAACAAAGCCGAAGAAAATTTATTTCAGGAACTATTATCTACAGGAAAAACAAGTATTTATTGGGATATTGATGCAGCGTTTTTAAAAAACAATCATCAAGCAGGAACGTTTATTAGAAAGTACAAATCTAAATGGAAATATTACGATAAAAATCCGCTTGAAATTATTTCATCCAATTTTGAAACCTCAAAAAACATCGAAGTAATTGGCGCATCAAAAAACAGTACGCAAATAAAATATGCTGGAGAACTTTTAAATTCACTACCAAATTTTAACAAAACTGCCTATGTTTTAGCTGATGAAAGTTTATTGCCAATCACTTTAAATTCGTTACCAAAAAAAGTAGAAGCCGTAAATATTACAATGGGTTATCCTTTAAAAGATATTCCGACAACATCTTTATTTACATCCATTTTTCAGTTGTTTTTAACACAAGTAAAATTGAACAAATCACAAACTGAACAGTTTTACTACAAAGACGTATTACAGTTTTTTAAACATGCGTCAATTTTACCATTATTAACGGTTGATGGAGAAAATATCTTAGATAAAATTTCCATTAAAATTAGTGAAGATAACGATGCGTTTATTAGTAAAAATCAAATTGAATCATTTTTAAATCCATTAAAAAAATCAGTAAGAGAAACAATTGTTGCTATCTTTTTTCCGATTGAAAAAGTGCAAGATTTTATTCAGCGAATCTTAAATTTAATTGCAGTTTTAAAAGAAAAATCAAATCCATTAGAGAAAGAATATTTGTTTAGATATTACACCGTTTTTTCACAATTAAAAACCTTTCAAAATCAATACAATTTCTTAAAAACGTTTAAAACAATTCACCAATTATTCAATCAATTATTAAATACAGAATCGATTTCTTTTAAAGGCGAACCACTTCAGGGTTTACAATTAATGGGGATGTTAGAAACACGTGTGTTAGATTTTGAAAATGTAATTATTACTTCTGTAAACGAAAACATTTTACCAAAAAACAGCACACAAAACACATTTATTCCGTTTGATGTAAAATTAGATTTTGGCTTGCCAACTTACAGAGAAAAAGATGCTATTTTTTCGTATCATTTCTTTAGATTATTACAACGTTCAAAAAACATTTACTTGTTATACAATTCTGAAAGCGACACATTTGGTGGCGGAGAAAAAAGTAGATTTATTGCGCAATTATTACATTTAAAAGACGGAATTAAAGAACTACAAATAAGTCCGAAAGTAACAACCGAGAAAAACGAAGTTAAAGTAATTGAAAAAAACGATGCCATTATTTCTACTTTAAAAGAAGTTGCAAAAAAAGGATTTTCGCCATCGGCTTTAACCAATTATTTGTACAATCCGTATCAATTTTACACACAGAAAGTTTTAAGATTATCAGAATACAAAGAAGTAGAAGAAACAGTTGCTTCAAACACAATGGGAACGATTATTCACGATACTTTAGATGCATTATATCAACCGTTTATTAACAAGTTTATCACAACTAAAAACATTAAAGAAATGTTTGTAAAAGTTGATGATTTGGTTTCGTTCTATTTTAAAAAACATTTTCATAATTCTGATATTTTTACAGGAAAAAACAGGTTGATTTTTGAAGTTTCTAAAGATTATGTAAATCGGTTTTTAGAGAGTGAAATGGAATTGGTCTCAGGGAAAAATCAACTAAAAATTATTGCAACAGAAGCAAATTTAGAAACCAATTTAGTAATTGACGAATTTGATTTTCCGATTAAAATTCGTGGTCAAGTTGATAGAATTGACGAGCTAAATAGCGTTACAAGAATTATCGATTATAAAACTGGTAAAGTTGAAGCTTCAAACTTAAAAGTAAATGATATTTCTATCATTGCTGATGAAAAATATAGCAAGGCTATTCAAGTGTTATTATACGGATTTATGTATGCCAAAAGCAACAAAATTCAGCAACCGATTGAAAGCGGAATTATCTCTTTCAAAAATTTAAAAAGCGGATTTATAAAAGTAGATTTTGGCAAAAAAGATTACGAAATCACACCAGAAAGAATCGATGAATTTATCGAATCCATAAAAATATTAATCAAAGAAATATTTGATAAATCTGTTCCGTTTACAGAAAAAATTCACGAGAAACACGCAAAATAAACTTATTGCTTTCCTCCTAAAACTAATAATGGAATGTTACAGTGGAATTCTTTTTTAAGAATGGTATTCTTTTCCCAAAGCTTTTTAAAGAAACCTCTTTTACGTCTAAAAACACACAACATATCTGGATTATGAGATTGAAAATGCTCTAAAACTCCTTGAAAAGTAGTAGCGTTTTCAGTAATTGTTAAAGACGACTTTAAGCTTTCTAATGCTGGGTTTAAAACTAAATCTTCGTCTGTATGATTTGGTGTTTTTACCAACAATAAATTAATAACTGGATTAAATTTATCTTTCATAAATTTCAATGGAGCAACCGCATTTTTCTTATTTACAACACCGGTTTTAAACGCAGTTAAAATAGAATTAAATGGTTTAAAAATATACGACTCTGGCACAATTAAAACAGGAATATTAGATTGTTTTACAACGCTACCAGAAGTACTTCCTAAAAAAACCTCTTCTTTAATAGAATTACTTCTTGGCCCCATCACAATTAAATCTACACCAATTTCTTTGTCAATTGCTGCAATTGAATCAACAACATTTCCTTTTGCTGAAATTAATTGTACATCTTTTCCTCTTCTATTTACAGCATTAATCATAGAGCGTAAATACAAATTAGATTCGCGCTCAACAATCGAAGTTACATCAATAATTGTTCCTGCTTTAGACTGCACATTATATGCTCTTAACGCATAAACATTTGCATTAATTTCGTTTGCAAAATCAATTGCATATTGTAAAGTATTTATTGAGTTTTCTGTAGAACCGATTGGAACAAGTATGTTTTTCATGTGATGCTTTTTTGATTAGAGAAAATTACACAAAATAAATGAACTGCAAAAATACATTTTTTAAATCTATCAAATATTCAATTTTAAGAACATTAATAGTGGTATTTTTGATTGATGTTACAAACCGATATTAGCCATAAAAAAATAAATAGATTAGCGTTTCCTGCGTTAATTGCTGGAATCGCTGAACCACTACTTTCAATTACAGATACAGCAATTATTGGAAACGTAGAAAATAATGCTATAGAATCTTTAGCTGCAGTTGGAATTGTAGGCGCTTTTATTTCGATGTTGGTTTGGGTTTTTGGTCAAGTTAGAAGTGCAATTTCTACAATCGTTTCTCAGTATTTGGGCGCCAATAAACTAGAGGATGTTAAATCTTTACCATCACAAGCAATTACAATTGTTGTGCTTGTTAGTTTTTTGGTGATTGCAATTTCGTATCCTTTTTCTGAAGCCATTTTTAAGTTTTATAATGCTTCTGGAATTATTTTAAATTTTTCGGTTGACTATTTTAACATCAGAATTCTGGGCTTTCCATTTACACTTTTTACATTCGCAATTTTTGGCGTCTTTAGAGGTTTGCAAAACACATATTACCCGATGTTAATTGCTGTTACTGGCGCAGTTTTAAACATCATTTTAGATTATCTTTTTGTGTATGGTTTTGGTGATCTTATTCCTGCAATGCATATTAAAGGAGCTGCATACGCAAGTGTAATTGCGCAAATTACAATGGCAGTTTTATCTGCAATTGTATTGTTAAAAAAAACAACGATTCCTTTAAAAATCATTTTCCCAATTCACCCAGAAATAAAACGATTACTAGGAATGATTTTGAATTTATTCGTAAGAACTTTAGCTTTAAACTTAGCGTTGTATTTTGGAACGGCTTATGCAACTTCTTACGGAAAAGAATACATTGCAGCGTATACCATCGGTTTAAACTTATGGTTGTTAGGAGCTTTTATGATTGATGGATACTCAAGCGTTGGAAATATTTTATCTGGAAAACTACTAGGTCAAAAAGATTATAAATCACTTATTATTTTAAACAAAAGATTATTAAAATACGCCTTTATTTTGGGTTGTGTTTTTATTCTTTTAGGAAGTGTTTTCTACAAACCAATCGGAACAATTTTCACCAAAGAAACTGCAGTTTTAGAACAATTTTATTTAGTTTTTTGGGTGATTTTAGCCATGCAACCTTTATGCGCAATGACCTTTATTTTTGACGGAACTTTTAAAGGCTTAGGAGAAATGAAATATTTACGAAACGTATTAATATTTGCAACATTAATTGGCTTTATTCCAACATTATTTTTATTCGATTATTTAGACTTTAAATTGTATGCAATTTGGATTGCATTTACAGTTTGGATGTTTTTTAGAGGCATCTTTTTATTTTTTAAATTCAAAAGAAAATTTTCTCCGCTTGCACAAAAGCAGTAAATTTGAATACAAATCGAAATTTATATGACAACCAACCGAACAGACGGAAGTTTATTTACCAGCATCGAAAACAGTATTGCAACGATAACATTTGGTCATCCTGCAAGTAATTCTTTTCCGAGTGTTTTATTAGCTCGATTAACCAAAGAATTACAACGCGTTTCTGAATTAAATGACGTGAATGTTATCATCTTAAAATCTGAAGGAGAAAGAGCGTTTTGCGCTGGTGCTTCTTTTGATGAACTGGTTGCGATTGATAATTTAGAAGATGGGAAAAAATTCTTTTCTGGTTTTGCAAATGTGATTAATGCCATGCGAACCTGTTCTAAATTAATTATTGGTTCGGTTCAAGGAAAAACAGTTGGTGGTGGAGTTGGTTTAGCATCAGCTTGCGATTATGTGTTGGCAACAGAAGCGGCTTCTATAAAATTGTCAGAATTAACTATCGGAATTGGACCTTTTGTAATTGCTCCGGCAGTAGAACGTAAAATTGGTTTGACTGGACTTTCTGAATTAACATTAGCAGCAACCGAATGGAAAACTGCGTATTGGGCAAAAGAAAAAGGATTGTTTGCAAAAGTTTTTGAAACACAAGATGAATTAAAAAGAGAAACACAATTGTTAGCAGAAAAATTAGCTTCTTACAATGCAGAAGCTACTGCAAACATGAAAAAAATTCTTTGGAAAGGTACCGAAAACTGGGATTCTTTATTAATTGAAAGAGCAGA